>CBDUIU010000178.1:0-7421 GCA_965367335.1 uncultured Saprospiraceae bacterium | reverse complement strand
CATGAGTTGGATCAATCCGACTGACTTCATCAAAATCGATTTTCCCCCGGCATTGGGTCCACTGACCATCAGCAAACGATTTTTTCCGTGTAATTCTAAATCGAAGGGGATCGTAGGTTTATTAATGTCTTTATTTTTGAGGAAAAGTAATGGATGCCGACCTTGTTTGATCCCAAGGTGAGGCCGATCTTTAACCTCAGGGTATTCAGCCTTCAAGACAACAGCTAATCTTCCCTTTATGCGGATCAGGTCAAATACCACGATGACTTCCTGATACTGACTCAATTCTTCGCGATATGGACGCAGCGTACCACAGAGCTCCTTAATAAGGCGGTAAATCTCCCGTTTTTCTTCATTCTCCAAGTCAAAAATATCGTTGTTAATATCTATGACCGCTTCGGGTTCGATGAAAGCAGTTCGCCCGGTTGCCGATTCGTCGTGGATGATCCCCCGGATTTTTCGTTTGTGTTCCGCTGGTACGGATAAAACTCTTCGTCCATTTCTAAAACTTTCCACGGAGTCAGTCAGCCAGCCTTTGTTGCGGTAAGTATTGATGAGCGTACGAAATTGTTTATCCAGTTCACGGTGTTTGGAACCTTTTAGTCTACTTATACGAAGCAGCTCCGGAGAAGCATCGGGACGTACATTCCCTTCTTCGTCAATGACATCCGTGATGACTTTTTTCAGCGTAGGGTCATATGGCAGTCCTCGGAGAATCTGGTAAAGGTCCGGGTACAACTCCTGTCGTTCCGGGGTGAAGTAATTAATGACATCACCGATCATAATCAACACCTTATGAATGCGTTGAATAGACTCCAATGGAAGTACATAATCAATGATTTCCAGCAGCTTAATATCTTCGGAAAAATCTTCATAGGCACCGAGCGGCATATAGTCCCCCTGCATCATGGCCTTTTTCATTTGGGCAGTTTGACGCAATTGACTATTGATCCAGTCAATATCCTTGCTAGGATGAAGTGCCAGTACCCGTTTACGCGCCAGGTCACCTAAGCATTCACGGGAAAGCCATTCGAGGATTTTATCGTATTCGAGTTTTTCGTAGAGATCGTTGGGTTCTGTGAGAATCATTGTACCTAGGTTGCCCTAAATGTTAGGGTATTCAGAATGACGAAGCGTACGCATAAGCAAACTTCTGCTGGTTAATGTTGCCCAACAAGTATCTTGTTCACGATACCAGCGCAGCAAATCTTACGGGGTTTTCAACGTGAAATGGCTATAGTAAGTTCACATTTCAGCGAATAATTGCCATTGGAAAACTGATGGAATTTCAGCTTCTATATAAACGGGCTCTTTTTTCACCGGATGGACAAACTGTAGGCTTCGACAATGTAAATAGATAGAGGCATCATCATTGGGGCGATTATCACCATATTTGATGTCTCCCCGGATAGGGGTTCCCAGCTTGGACAGTTGTACGCGTATTTGGTGCGGGCGACCGGTTTTTGGTTTAACCTCTAATAAGTGTAGCCCATCAATTTCACCCATTAATTTATAAGTTAATTCTGCTTTCTTTGCATCCGGATTACGCTTACTGGGGGCATCAAGGGCTTTACTCACATTACGATTTTTATCTTTGACGATATAATCCACAAGTTCACCTTCAATTGGGTTCGGGCGAATTTTAGTGAGTGCCCAGTATGTTTTTTCAACCAAACGATCCCGGAAAAGGTTATTCATGCGGGTAAGTGCTTTGGACGTACGGGCAAATACTACCACCCCGCTGACCGGACGGTCAAGTCGATGGATGACCCCAAGAAATACATCTCCGGGTTTTTTATAACGGATCTTGATATACTGTTTGACATATTCTACGAGCGGCGTATCACCGGTTTGGTCACCCTGGACAAGCCAGCCGGCAGGTTTATTTACGGCGATCAGATGGTTGTCTTCGTGTAGAACTTGCAGATCACTTAGGTCGAGCATGGTATAATATTACAAAAGTTCAGTTGCCTTTTTCGCGATACCATCATGGTCCGCTAAAACACAAAGTTCACGAAATAAATTGAGAAGTAATGAAATTAAATTTAGGTTTTTCTCCCTGCCCGAATGATACTTTTTTATTTGATGCTATGATCCATGGAAAAGTAGATACAGAGGGTTTGGAATTTGAGGTAGTCTTAGCCGATGTAGAGGCATTGAACCAATGGGCCTTTCAAGGTAAATTAGCCGTGACGAAATTGAGTTATCACGCTTTTGCTTACGCCAGCAACGATTATGCTTTGCTTCGGTCAGGATCTGCACTTGGGAATAATTGTGGGCCCTTGTTGATCGCAAAGGAAGCGATCGATTTAGCGGACATTCCAGGTCAGGTTATTGGTATCCCGGGAAAATATACAACTGCCAATTTTCTGTGTGGATTGGCTTTTCCGACAGCGGGAAAAAAGCGGGAATATCTGTTTTCCGAAATTGAAGGCGCTTTGTTAGCCGGAGACATAGATGTCGGCCTGATCATTCATGAAAACCGATTCACCTATGCAGACAAAGGTCTGGTTAAAATAATGGACCTGGGCGAATACTGGGAAGCCACTACCCAATTACCAATCCCATTAGGCGGTATTGCCGTAAAGCGTACACTACCCAAGGAGGTTCAACAAAAAGTAGAACGGGTCTTGGCGCGTTCTGTACAATTTGCGCTGGATCATCCGGAAAGCAGCCTGACTTATGTAAGTGCACATGCGCAAGAGATGGATACCCAGGTGATGCTGCAACATATAGGATTGTACGTCAATCAATATACGGTCAATTTGGGAGAGACAGGAATACGCGCAGTAGAAAAGTTGTTCGGGATGGCGACGGAAAAGGGACTCTTTACTATCGAAAAAGCATTGTTTGTTTAATTTAATGTGTCGCGCTGGATACTAACTGGGTTTAGAAGGTCTGTAGTGCCTAAATAGCTGTATGGCAGCCAAGTAGATTGACCAGGTGATCGGAATAACAAGTATACACCAGGCAACCATCCCATAGGTGATTTCCCAAAAAAATACCTGGATTAGGTTAAGTATGCCGACCTCATAGGCTGAAGCAATCGCACTTAGACTCAGCATACTCTGATCAATTTGAAAGATAAATTCACCAAGATGAATGAAAGGGATAAAGAGCAGCCATTGTAGAGGTGTAACGGCATAAGCAACAAAAAAAGCCAAGGGTAAATTCAATCGAAAATATATTGTTATACCGGTAACTAAGAAGGTGGCAACTCCTAACATTGGAATGATGCCAATCACCACTCCCACTGCAATGCTTAGCGCTAACTGACGCGGAGTTAGGCCTTGCCTTAGCAGGGCTTTACCTTGTTCTATCCACCTACTCATCTTACTATTCATGAACTCGGTTTTTTATAAAAATATAAAAATCCTAAACTCACCAAAACTCCAAATATAGTCGGAAACAACCAAATCATACGCCAATCATGTCCGCCGTCAGACAAGGTGTAGGCTGTCACCGTTTCTCCAGCAATCCAACTACCGACAAATACGCCTAAGCCAAGCGTAAGGAATGAATAGAATCCCTGCGCGGTGCTGCGTAAATGGGAAGGTACCTTTGTATCGAGGTAGATCTGGGCAGTTAGCTGGGAAAAGATAAAAGCGGCACCGTGTAGGAGCAATCCCAGTATCAGCCAGATCTCTTGCTGCCATTCCATCCCTAGCAAAAATAAACTATACCGCGCTCCCCAGATAAATAAACCCAGAAAGAGTATGGTTTTTAGCCGCCAAATCCTAAAGAACCAGGGCAAGGCCAACATCAAAACAATTTCAGTAACCTGGCCTAAAGCCATTTTCCCTGCCGCATTATAAACGCCTATTTCATTTAAAAACGGATTGACAAAGCTGTAATAATAAGCTGCCGGGATTGCAATCAACATGATACAGATCAGCATAACCGAAAAGGAACGGTCTTTTAATAATTGCTTGATTTCCGGACTGAAAAGGGATTGAAGTATGGTTTTCCCTGCTTGCTTTTGCGGCGGTGTATTGGGTAAGGTTAAACAATAGACTGCCTGTAGAAATGAACATCCGGCAGCAATCCGAAAGGGTGTCACTTGATTTTCAATTTGAAGATACCCGACAAGTAGTCCGGCTAGTATCCAGGAGATTGTCCCCCAAACTCTTATTTTAGGAAAATCTCGTTTTGCATTAGTTATATGATGAAAGCTCAGCGAATTTGATAAGCTGAATGTCGGCATATAACAAAGTACATATAATAATATCAAAGGATAAAACCAGATGAATTCCTGGACAAAGGATATCCCAATTAGAACAATACCACCCAGTACATGAAGGACAGAAAGCATTTTTTCTGCTGAAAAGAATCGATCTGCCAGGATACCAAGTAAAAAGGGTGAAATCGTGGCGGCAATAGCTGTGCTACCATATACCAGCCCTACTTCCCGTCCATTAAAGTCTAAAGTTTCCAGCAGATAGGTACCTGCGGTTACAAACCAGGAACCCCAGATAAAGTACTGAATAAACTGAAGTACGGATAGGCGAAAATGAATCGATCTAAGCATTAGCAAGATGAGAATTAAGGAGAATAGGTCTCTGGGATGTGATCATTTTACAGTGTACTTTGCCCATAAAAAATCAAACAATATGGATCTTGTATTTATACAGTAAACCTGCTAATGCCTCTTTAGGGAAAGTAGCTCCTTTTATACGATTTTCTTCCGGGTCTATCTGGAAATGATAAGCATTCATGAAATTAGCCTTTTCCAGATTGGTGCGGTCAAAGGTAGCCTTACTGAAATCACAGTGATCAAATGTGGCCTCCGAAAAGTTTGCCTCTGAAAAGTCAGTTGCTTCGAAAGAGCAGTTCAGAAATTTCGTTTTTGGACATTGGAGTTGATAGAAAGAGGCATATTTGAAATTACAGTTTTCAAAGGACATGTCAAGGAGAAAAGGATTGAGGTATTGAAAATGTGCACCCGTGAATTTGCAATTTAAAAAGCGCACTTCTTTCAAGGCCGTTTCAGAGAATTTGACATTGGATAAATTACAATTTTCTAATAAACAATCAATAAATTCAACCTGGAGTAGTTCGAGTGCCGAAAAATCACAGTTGTCGAATTGGGAATCGTCATAAATATGACCAGCTATTCGTTGAGCTGTAAAATCATTTCCTTGAAAGGTGGAGGATTCAATGCGGGTAGCCATAAGTGATTTTTTAAGAAGAAACGTAAGTAACGAAATTTATTCGAATTACACCGTTCCTTTTTTCCATCCAGAACCATACCTTCGCATCATGTCAGAGCCATCATATATTGACTTGCTTGTGCATCAGGAAGTGGAAGTAGCGCAGCAAATCCATCATGTATTTCAACGATCTTATCGGGTTGAAGCGAAGATGCTCGGCATTTCCGAAACGAAGTTCCCTCCCCTACTCCGGCCCGTATCTTCCTTTCAGGAAGCAGCTACTGAGTTTGTAGGCTATTGGGTCAGAGATAGTCTGGCCGCAGTGACGGAAATAAATATAAAAGACTGTGAATTAATGATTTGCAGCTTTGTTGTGGATCCTGAACATTTTAGGAAGGGAGTTGCTAGTAGTTTGCTAGATCATGTTCTAACCAAGCGTGATTGGACAAAGGCGGTGGTAGAAACCGGAGCAGATAATCTACCGGCAATCAGATTATACGAGAAGTTTGGATTTAAGGAGGAGAAACGATGGCAGATAGCGGAACTGTCCGTATGGAAGCTACGGATGGTACAAATAAGCAATAAATAGAAGGGAAATCTACCCAGGAAACCAGAAAAACCAGCTTCCTGGGAAGACGATTACTGAAGCTTTACGCGAACGGCATTTGGACCTTTTTGCCCCATTTCTACTTCAAACTCTACTTTATCATTATCCTGAATAGGATCCATCAGGTTATTAGCATGCACAAAGAGGCTTTCTTTGGTCTCAGAATCTACGATAAACCCATACCCCTTTTCCCCATTGAAGAATTTGACAATCCCTTTACGATGTGGGTCCATTTCTACATCTTCTTGTTTTGGAATACCCAAAACAATATCTTCTGCTTTGATCGCTTTCTTCTTTTTATTCGGATCGGGTTTGGTAGGCGTCAGATTACCATCCTCATCGACATACATGAGTTGGTCTTCAAAGGAAAGCTTACCACGATCCTCTTTTTCCATTTTGCGCTGTTCGCGGCGCTCTAATTTTTCTTTACGCTTTTTTAAGCGCTTTTTTTGCTTTTCTTTTTTACTAAAGGAGTCTTGAGATCTACCCATGGTTGAATTTTGGATGAATAAAAATCCACTTGAGAATGAAAACGAATGGTAAACAGATGCGTCAAATAAGCCTACCGAAGAGCTGATGTGAGAAGGGCTCCAAGCTGTCAATTCAATGAGGAGAACAAATGTAGCAAAAAAATCTTGTTTTTTGACTGTGTTCATCTGGTAGAACGTCAGATCAGGGTAAATGGTTCCCTGGTAGATACATTTGGCGTATTTTTATTTACCAAATTTTAGCTGTTATGAATAATTGCCTGGGCTTCAATTTCCAGTAGAAAGTCCGAACTGGCTAATGCTGTCACACCAAGCCAGGTACTGGCAGGAGGGTTTTGGGTGCCAAAGTATTCCTTGAGGATAGGACCAATAACAGCACTTTTGTCATCAGTTAAATGGACAACGTAAATTCGTAGCATGACGATATCCTTCAAAGTACCCCCAGCGGTTTCAATGGCCGTTTTGATATTGGAAAAAGTCTGACGGGTTTGCTTTTCGAGATCCCCCTGCCCGACTATTTGGCCATCTGCATCCCAGGCCACTTGACCGGATAAAAAGACCAACTTACCGGGATCAGCAATGACAATTTGAGAGAAACCGAATTGGGTAGAGTTAAAAAGGGAGGTAGGATTAAGATATGCTTTGTTCATAAAGTTTTTATATGGAAGCCTTGTTCTCAAAATATTAATTTGGTTCAATCTTCGCCGCTCTGAAAATTTTATCTTGAGATTCCTGATAATTCTCCAGACGAAAACGGATACTATCCATCGGGTGATCAACGATTAAATCATCTCCCTGACGAACCTTATTCGGTTTCATTTTTGAAATATCGATGCCTTTATCGATCAAAATGTACACTTTGTTTTCCCAGGAAGCCTTCCAATAGGCACGGGATTTTGGTTCTAGGATTTCTACTGGATGAAACGTTTCATCTTTTGTCAGAGAATAGTCTTTAATAAAATAGGTATACTCGTTTTCACCACAATATACCAGTAAATCCTTTCCCAATTGAGTGGTTGTTAAATCTTTTAACTCTCTGCCTTTGTCGTAAATAAAAAACCGATACAGGTCAGGACCCATCTTCCAATATGCCTGACTTTTTGGCGTCAAAACCATAGCTGGAATTTTTTTAGAGGAATGTGTCGCATAGTTACGTAAAACAATTGTTTGCTTTCC
>CBDUIU010000177.1:0-7426 GCA_965367335.1 uncultured Saprospiraceae bacterium | reverse complement strand
TCTCGTCGGCATATTGCTTAACTCCTTCTAACACTGAATTGCTTTTAATACTCGCTAAATTAAAGGAAAAAGCAGGATCTCCATCTTGGAATAATTGATCAAAAATTATATTCTCAATTTCTTCCTGCATCAACTCTTCTTTTTCATTTACATGAATAAAATGTATTGATGCCCTAAATAAATTGGCGAAATCTACCACCTTTTGTAGCAAAACAGGATCAGCAGATTCAAAATTGCTGGTATAAAGAATTTGATTAAAATTTTCGAAATGAGTTCCTTTTGGAATCACTAATACGGGACAATGCGCCTGTTGGGCAACACTTGAGGATACAGATCCCAGAATTTTTTCCACTGCATCATGTTTGCCTGTCGCTCCAATCACAACCATATCAGATTCCTTGGACAACTCAACAATTTTATGGACAGTCATCCCTTGTAATGCTATTGTTGATATCTCTACCCTTGTAATGATGTCCTCTCGTTCCGATTGAGGATGCAAGGCCACAAAATCATTCAATTGATCCTGAATGACTTCATCTCTTCCTTTACCGGCCTTAATTGTAAATGGTTCACGGGTAGAAAAACTTCCACTGTAAACATGCACAACCTCAACCTTTGCTCCTAGTACTCCTGCTAAATCCCTGGCGTATAGATAAGCATTATGGGAGGTATTTGAAAAATCGACAGGAACTAAAATGCGTTTCATAATATTTCTGCTTTTGAATTAAGGTGAATCTGACAGCTATTCTTCATATAACCCAAGTTCCTTTCAAATTCTCGCTAAACTGGTGATAATAATCACTATTGCAGGTTGATCTTTATCAAAATCATCATAGTGTATAATGCTTTTCTTTGTTCAAAAGAAATCATGTTAAATACTATTGAACCACGACTCCTTAAAAATGTACAAACAAATAGCCATATGAAAAAAATACTAGTCATTGAAGATAATTCCGATGTCAGAGAAAATTTAGGGGAGATACTTGAATTAGCTGGATATGAAATATTGGAAGCAGCAAATGGTTTGCAGGGTGTCCGATTGGCTCAAGACAATGCGCCCGATCTTATTCTTTGTGATGTTATGATGCCGGAATTGGATGGCTTTGGGGTATTGCATATTCTGAGTAAAAAACCCAAAACGGCTGACATCCCTTTTATTTTTCTGACAGCTAAATCCGAGAAAGAAGATTTCAGAACAGGTATGAACCTGGGTGCAGATGATTACATTACCAAGCCATTTACCAAGCATGATTTACTTCAAGTTGTACGGTTGCGCTTAGAAAAAAGCGATCGGATCAAACAAGCCTTTGATGGTACTTTGGATGGACTCAAGACTTTTGTTGATGAAGCTCGTGGCCAAAAAGAACTGGAAAAGCTATCTCAGGATCGTGAGGTTAGAAAATACCGGAAAAAAGATTTTATATTCCAGGAAGGTGAATTTCCAAAACGGCTTTATTTCATTGCTCGTGGAAAAGTAAAAGTATTTAAAACCAATGAATATGGAAAAGAGTATATTACTCAAATTCACCAAGCAGGAGAGTTTATCGGCCACCAGGCATTGATCCAGGAAGGGGTTTATCATAAATCTGCTGTTGCATTAGAAGATTGTGAGATCAGTTATATACCCAAGGAAGACTTTCAAGCATTGCTTCATCTCAACCGTGATTTTTCAGCTCGGTTCATTAAGATGTTGGCAAATAATATGGAAGAAAAGGAAAGTCAATTATTGAGCCTGGCTTACAACTCTATCCGTAAGAGAGTGGCAGAAGCATTAGTCAGTTTAGAGGAAAAGCAGGAGAAAGAGGGTAAGCATGAAATTAAGATCTTACGCGATGATTTAGCAGCCATTGTAGGTACGGCCAAAGAGTCTGTGATCCGCAACTTAACAGAGTTTAAAACAGAAGGGCTCATTTCAATTGAAAACGGCATTATCTCAATTTTAGAGAAAGACAGATTGGAAAACATGCCAAATTAAACATATTAGAATAACTTCATTTGGTCTGATTTATATTGTTCGTGCATTGTTACATTTAACGGTGGCATAAACTTATCTGCAAAATACTGTCGTTTTGCCAGCTTGAAAGTTTCATTGATAATAAGAGAAATATTACCTTCTCCTCTCATCCGTTTGCCAAAACGACTATCTTGCAGATTACCTCCATGGCATTCCCGTATTTTGTTTAAAACCTTCTCTGCCCGATCAGGATAAACTCTTTGCAGCCAGTCCTCAAAGATTCTTCCAATCTCTCCGTTTAACCGTACCATCGTATAACCTGCGCTCAGCGCTCCAGCTTCAGAAGACTTTTTTAACAGGGGTAATATCTCATGTTCATTTAATCCGGGAATGATAGGAGCCATCATTACGGTAACTGGTATTCCTGCATCACTAAGGATTTTAATTGCGTTTAGACGACCTGCAGCTGTAGTTGTTCTTGGCTCCATAAATTGGCGCAGGTGGTCATCTAAAGTGGTCAGAGAAATAGCCACTCGTACTAATCCATATTGGTTTAACGCTTTTAATAGATCCAGGTCCCGTAGCAACAAACTGTTCTTCGTAATAATCCCAACCGGGTGACGATATCGCAAAAATACCTTTAGTAAACTTCTGGTAATTTCCAATTTTTGTTCGATGGGCTGGTAACAATCCGTATTTCCGCTAAGCATAATTGGCTCGGCTATCCAGCTTTTCTTTTTCAGTTTTTTTTCCAACAAAACAGCTGCATTTTTCTTCACCATAATCTTTTGCTCAAAATCCAAACCTGGCCCAAATCCCCAATACGCATGAGTATTACGGGCATAGCAATATATACAACCATGTTCACAGCCTTGATATGGATTTATTGACCAACTCATCGGTATATCCGGACTGCTTACCTTGTTGACAATAGTCTTTGGATGGGCCTCAATGTATTCGGTAGGAATTTGTTTTTGTTCTTCCTCCAGATAAGCATATGGGTCCTCATCATAAATAAATTTTTCAAAACGTCCTGTAGGGTTTATTTGGGCTCCCCTACCCTTCAAATATGAGTTTTGATGCTGCACGACAATTTGTTTTATTTATTGTAAATATAAAACAAATTGTATTCACAGGCAACTTAATTTAAAGAAAAGATGAGGTATTAAGATAAGCAAGAATAAGGAAGGAAGGAAGGACGTCGTAAAATTAAAAAGCCCCCGGTATCAAATTGATACCGAGGGTTTTTAAATTTTTATTCTGTTATTTCAGCTGTCCAGAACTGAATCGGATTAATTACCCGCAGACTGTACTTTTTCCAGACGTGCTTTGTATTCATTGTATTTTTCCAGATTATCCTTTTTGGCATAAATCTCCTTTAATGCGATTAGAGTCCCTTCGTCATTCGGATTAATCTTCTCAGCTTTTAAGAAATAAGGTAAGGCCTGATCAAAAATACCAAAGATCTCAGTTTTTTTCGCCTCATACTTCTTAATACCTTTAGGAGAGTAATCATTTTCCAAAGCAGCCAGGTCTTTTGTCATTACAGCAGCTTTATTATAGATCAAAGCACCGATACTATATTGGGCTTCACCACTGTTCGGATCCAGTTCAATTGCTTTTGAATACTGCTTCATCGCAGCATCATAGTGTTTTGTAGCCGACTCATCATTACCAGCCCCTTTTTCTTTCTGGAACAAATTATCATGTACATAGCCAAGGGTAGTATACAGGCTGATGTTATTAGGATCTTTTTCAATTGCTGCTGCTAATTTACCTGTCAATTCATCCAACTTTCCTGCTTTAAGGTAGTAGTTAATTTCAGCGATACGCAGACCTTCATCATCCGGATATTTAGCACGACCGTCTTCCAGATATTTTACAGCGGCAGCTTCATCCTCCTCTTGGGTTAATTTGAATAAAGATTCATAAACAGCCGGTTCAGCAACACCGTTGTCATATAGAATTACAAATATTCTCTTAGCTTCAGCATCTTGTTCTGCCAACAGTGCAGAAAGTCCAGTTAAATAAAGATGATTATTATAAGTAGAATCGGCTACTAATAATACTTTGTCACCTTTTGCATCTAAAGCTTTTTTAGCTTCCAAAACAGAATTGAAAGAAGTATAAGCATCTCCATACTGTTTTTCGCCGTAGTACATGCGACCATAGTTACTTAAATGGTCTGCAACTCTGCGCAATCCCTCAATAGATTCTTTCTTCTGATATTTTTTCTCCGCTAAATTATAAGCTTTCATATAACCTTCATAAGCTTTTAAAGCGTCATTGCCAGTGCTTAAGTCTGGTTTTTTACCCAAATAGCTCATTTGAACTTTAGCAGTAGCAATATCACCGTAAATATCGCCAGCCAATTTGTAGGCTTTATACTTGTTTTTATCTTCGAGTTTGTCTGCCATTTTCATTGATAAATCAATGTCGGCAGCAGCTTCTTTTAATTTTTCAATCTTTCCGTCCGTAGCAACATTAGCACTTGAATAACTTTTTTTAGCTGATTTGTAGGATTTATTGGCATCCTGGGCATAAGCACTTACCATTAATACGAGTGTAAAAAGACTGAGGATTAATTTTTTCATCTTAACTATAGGTTATTTAAAAAATAAGTTGATTCGTGATTTCGGTTTTAAGACGAATTCAGACTGCAAAAAAACGTTTTTCAAACGTTAATAAATCTTAAGACATCGTTAATATGGCGTTTAATCACCATTTTCAATCTCCTCATCGTTGGTTTCATCTGATGCATCGTCTTGGCTTTCATCATTGTTCATTTCTCCGTTTTCAATGTTCTGGCCGTTCTCACTATTCTCAACAACACCTTCAACCGGGTTCTCTTCATCCTCGTCGATGTCAATAACAGCAACATCAGCAATCTGATCATCATTTGATAAATTGATGACGCGCACGCCTTGAGTAGCCCTACCCATGATACGCATTTTCTCATCCACTGGAATTCGGATGATAATACCGGAACGGTTGATAATCATCAAGTCATGTCCTTCTTTTACCGCCTTAATAGCGACTACCTGTCCGGTCTTATCAGTCAGATTCATCGTTTTCACACCTTTTCCACCACGATTAGTCACTCGATAATCTTCTAACGCACTTCGCTTACCCATTCCTTTTTCCGATACAACGAACACTGTTACGTCAGGATCATTAGGATCAACACATATCATCCCTACAACTTCATCCCCAGATGGCTCAAGCCTGATTCCCCGTACACCTGCAGCAGAACGGCCCATCGCCCTTACTTTTTCCTCTGGGAAACGAATAGCCCGGCCACGACGATTGGCAATTAATACTTCCGAATTACCATCTGTCAATCGAGCCTCAATAAGATTATCACCCTCGTTGATAGTAATCGCATTAATACCATTTGTCCTTGGACGGGAAAACGCTTCAACTAAGGTCTTTTTAATTAACCCTTGTCTAGTACAGAAAACGATATAATGGTTATTGATAAATTCCTCATCGGTTAAATCTTTAATGATGATATAAGCCTTTACTTTATCATCGGCTGGCATCTGTACAATGTTCCGGATTACGCGGCCGCTCGATACTTTAGAACCCTCCGGAATTTCGTAAGCGCGTAACCAGTAACACCGACCTTGCTCAGTGAACAAAAGAAGGTAATTGTGGGTGGAGGCCTGAAAGATATGTTCTACAAAATCTTCGTCTCTTGTTTTTGACCCACGAGAACCTCTACCACCTCTACTTTGAACCCTGTATTCACTAACCTTAGTCCGTTTAATATAACCTAGATGAGAAATGGTTATCACTACTTCTTCATCTGCAATCATATCTTCGATACTGATTTCACCATCTGCATAGCTAATTTCAGTACGGCGCTCATCACCATATTTTTCTTTTATTTCCGCTAATTCATCCTTGATGATACCTAGCCGAATGGTTTCATCAGCCAAAATCTCTTTGTACCATGCGATTTTCTTTTGCAATTCATTGTATTCCTCTTTGATCTTATCTCTTTCCAGGCCTGTCAACTTTTGCAGACGCATATCAAGAATTGCCTTGGCTTGCAGCTCGGAAAGTTCAAATTTTTCCATTAAGCCATTCTTCGCTTCTTCTGGTGTTTTTGAAGCCCGAATTAAAGCGATTACTTCATCTAAATGATCCAAAGCAATCAATAAGCCTTCAAGGATGTGAGCACGCTCTTCGGCTTTTCTTAAGTCATATTGTGTCCGACGAACGATGACCTCCAAACGGAACTTAACGAATTCCCTGATCATATCCTTTACAGTCAGTATCCGTGGGCGGCCATTCACGAGCGCTACGTTGTTGATACCATAGGAGGTTTGCAGAGGTGTCCATTTATATAAATGAGAAAGCACTACGTTAGCCATAGCATCTTTCGTTACTTCAATAACAACCCGCAACCCATTTCGATCAGTGTCATCGCGTATATCCGAAATACCTGTAATCTTTTTGTCATTCACCAAATCCGCCATCTTGACGATCATTTGTGCTTTATTGACTTGATAAGGGATTTCAGTGATAATAATACGTTCCTTTCCGGTTGCGCTGGTTTCAATTTCTGCACGGCCACGAACTACAACCCGGCCTCTTCCTGTTTCAAAACCTTCTTTGACCCCTTTATATCCATAGATAATACCTCCCGTTGGAAAATCTGGTGCTGTAATGTGTTTGGTAAGTTCTTCAATGGTAATATCTGGGTTATCAATAGTTGCAGCGATACCATTTATAACCTCAGTCAGGTTATGGGGTAGCATATTAGTTGCCATGCCTACAGCGATTCCGGTAGCTCCATTAATCAGGAGGTTGGGCAACCTGGCAGGTAAGACTGTAGGTTCTTTAATGGAGTCATCAAAGTTGAGTTGAAAATCAACAGTATCCTTATTGATATCGGCTAATAATTCATCGGAAATAACGCATAGCAGCAGGGCTATCACCATCCATAGAGCCAAAGTTTCCCTGGCCATCAACCAATGGATAACGAAGCGACCAGTCTTGTGCCATACGCACCATGGCGTCATAAACAGATTGATCTCCATGCGGGTGATATTTACCTAATACTTCCCCAACGATACGAGCACTCTTCTTATGAGATTTCCCAAAGGTTAAGCCTAATTGAGACATCCCATATAAGACCCGACGATGAACTGGTTTAAGACCATCTCTTACATCGGGTAAGGCTCGTGAAACAATAACCGACATCGAATAATCGATGTAGGCAGATTTCATTTCTTCTTCAATATTAATCGGAATAATCCTCGATTCTGACATGCAGTAACTTTTCTGATTTAATAAACATGTGGCTCATGGTTAAGATAGGTTTTTGAGCCAGTTTTTTCCCTAATAAAACCATCGGCAAATATAAATAAATTAACTGAGGATTTAATGTAATTTGACAGGAAGAATTGGAATTAAGATATTTTTAAAGAACTATATGTTTGATGATCAAAAAGGAAGCTTAAT
>CBDUIU010000176.1:0-7445 GCA_965367335.1 uncultured Saprospiraceae bacterium | reverse complement strand
CGTACAAAGTGAGCTACACCAAGGTAGTCGTTTTGAATTACAATTTCCTCGATAATATATGGAAAACAACAAGACCCAATCGACCCCCAGCATATTATTAGTCGAGGATGATATCAGTCTTGGATTTCTCCTAATGGAATATTTAGAAACCGAAGGCTACCAAATCAAACTTTGCCGGGATGGGGAGACGGGATGGAAAAGTTTCAAAAAAAGCAATTTTGATTTATGCATCCTGGATGTAATGATGCCCAAGTTAGATGGCTTTTCACTGGCCCGTCAAATTCGACAGGCCAATTCAGAGATTCCATTCTTGTTTCTAACAGCAAAAAGTTTGAAGACGGATAAATTAGAAGGTTTTTCGATAGGTGCAGAGGACTATATCACCAAACCATTTGACGAAGAAGAATTACTATGCCGTATTCAGGTTGCGTTGCGACGTAGATCTGAAAAAACAACATCAAAAAAACTTACTAAAGAATTTCAATTGGGTGATTATTATTTCAACTCTTCTTTACAGGAACTTTGTTATAAAAGTCAAAAATATCGAATTACAGAAAAAGAGAATGAAGTGTTGACATTGCTTTGCTTGCACCAAAACCAAATTCTACGGAGAGAAGATGCAGTCAAAAAAATCTATGGTAGATATGATTATTTCCTCGGAAGGAGCTTTGATGTTTTTATATCTCGCTTAAGAAAGATTTTTAGACATGATGCACGAATAAAAATTGAGAACGTATTTCGAGTAGGGTTCATTTTAAAAATAGAACCATAGTTACCCTAACTGTCCAATCAGCCTTTTTACAATTAATCTCATTTTGGGAGATGTAGCTTGTGCTAAAGCAATAACTTCTTCAACCGTGGTTTCCTGAATGACCTCAGGGGGGTAGCTTTGGTTAGAAATCACAGATATAGCGAATACAGGTATTTCCATATGTCGTGCTACGATTATTTCAGGAACGGTAGACATCCCAACCAAGTCAGCACCGATGCGGTGAAGGAAAACATACTCAGCAGGTGTTTCCAGGTTAGGTCCAGGTAGACATGCGTAGACCCCTTCATGAAATTTAATTTTCGCTTCTGTGGCAATTTGCTTAGCCAATTCCAACAATGCTTTGTCGTAAGTTATTTTCATATCTGGAAAACGGGGACCAAGACGTTCATCATTAGGTCCACGTAAAGGATTTTCCGGTTGCAGATTAATATGATCTTTAATGAAAACAATATCTCCGGCATGGATATGCTGATTGGTACTTCCGGCAACATTAGAAACGATCAGGTGTTGAATTCCGAGAAATTTCATCACCCGGACTGGAAATGTCACTTGTTTCATCGAATAACCTTCATAATAATGAAACCGGCCAGCCATAACAACGACGGGTTGTCCTTCCAGGTATCCGAATACAAGTTTGCTTTTGTGGCTTTGCACGGTAGATTCCGGAAAATGAGGAATTTCTCCATAAGGGACTTCCGCCATTACTTCAATATCTTCCGTCAATTCACCTAAGCCTGTGCCGAGGATGATACCAATAGCAGGTTTGAAATTGACACGATTTTCCAGATATTCGGTAGCTTCCTGAATGTGTTCGTAGAGGAGCATAGTATTATATGTTTATTCACGGTAAAGATAGGCAAACTTGAAGTGGCAATCCAATTCAAACCTCACCAATAAGTATCAAATAAAATTCATTGGTTGCTAAAAATTCTAAAGCCGGATTTTATCATGACTACACCGTGAAATGAGCCTCTAATTCCCTCAACGTCTCCTCATTGCGCTTCAGGTCTTTAACCACTGTGCCTTTTTCTAAAACGACAATTCGATCACAAACCTCCGTCACATGATTTAAATCATGGCTAGAAATAATTATGGTTTTTTCATCTGGTAAATCATTGATTAAGCGCTTAAGGCGAATCTGAGAGGTAGGGTCAAGATTAGCAAAAGGCTCATCAAGTACGAGGACTTCGGGGTTGCCAATAAATGCCGAAATGATTCCTACCTTCTTTTGATTTCCTTTGGAGAGATCCCTGAGGTATTTTTGCTTACCTATAACTTCATCGTTAAAAAATTCCCGATATTGATTTAGGAAAGCATCAATGTCACTTTGATTAAGGCCATGGATTTTGCCAACAAATTTAAAGTATTCATCGGGTGTAAGAAAGTCAATAAGAAAACCCTCGTCCAGATATGAACCGGTATAGGTTTTCCATTCTTCTGAGGTAGCGACATTAACGGATTTCGAGGTGACCTGCCCCGTTGTAGGTTTAATTAAATCAAGGATCAAACTAAAAAGCGTCGTTTTTCCAGCACCATTATTTCCGACAAGGCCAAAGCATTCCCCTGCCTTTATGCCCAGGTGGTCAATTGAAAGCACAATGTTATTTCCGTATTTTTTTTGAATGCCTTGTATGGTGATCATAGATAAATGTTTATGTTTTTAATTTCTATTATATAATTTAGAACTTAAAGCGTAACCCAATGAATGACTATTCTAAATTAAGATTTTACCTAACAAACTACCTCTAATAATCGGAGGTGGTTATTTTTTTCTGAAATCAGCAGCGATGATGTATTTGCGTTTTTTAAATTGGTTGACAGCTATCTGAATAATGTTTTCCCGTAACAAAATCCCTAATAATCCGATCAAGGCTAGTAGTAGAATACCTAAGTTAGTATATCCCAAAAGATGGCAAGGTAGAAAAATCATTAGTGGTAAGGCCATTATAGGTAACATGATCAGATAGTGGCCTCCGCCAAATCCTTCCATATTAAACATCCCCCCTACATTCGGATCAATACGCTTGGAATTGAAATTGGAAAAAAACATATAGACATATACCGTACAGCCTGCATTAAATAGACCCATTGCTAAAACGATAAACCCGAATTCAAGAGAAACAAAGCCATAAGGTATTGCTAGAGCACATAACATCAACGACGAACCCGCAAGTAAGTAATACTTAGCCTTGAAAAACTCTTTTATGGAAATATTATTACTTAAAATAAAATCAAAATGAGTACTATTCCAGGAAAGTAATAACTGGCCATAATTCAAGGCAAACCCACCGGTCGTAATTAATCCGATTAAGACCTGTAAAGCTTTACTTGGAAAAGTATTATTACCAAGAAATATCAAAGGATATAATACAAATAAGCCACTCATGAACAAAAACAAGCGTGCTCTTTTATTCCTCCACACCTGTAATACCTCCAGTCGAATTAGCTCTCCCAATCGCCCATAACGATCAAAAGCATTTAACTCTAAACTATTGCTAACCGTTTCATCTGAATTGCCTGTCAAATCTTCCAAATGAGTATGTCCTACAAGCAAATTTACTAACAATTTATATACAACTAATAAAACTATCACTGGAAGAAACAATAACAAAGGTTGCTTTAATAAAGTATCCACCCCTTTTCCAAAATACAAAGAAATTGGTACATACCCATTAAAATCCAAATAACAGAGTCCCCCCGTCAACAGTAATATAGTGATGGCAATAATAGGCTGGGATCCAAAGGTCTTGCTAATAAAAAAACTGAGGAAATTACTTAACAAGACCATGATTACCATATAGGCGAACCAACTGAATGCCATTGTCAAACCATAGCCCAACACGGTTCGGAAGAAAAAAGGTAATATGAAGAAAAATGGGAGTACATTAAAAAAGCTAAATAGCGACTGAGCTAATAGAGATCGAGCTAATATCTTTTTCGGGACCGGCAGTGTTAAATAAGGTTTTATGCCCATCGATGGGTACTGCTGCAAGAAAAATCGAATGATCAGATCAAAGGTAAAATAATAAAAGGTCAATCGACTAAAGGCGGAGAGAACATCAAAATCGGGAAGAAGTTCCTCCAAAACGTCTTTCAAAATATAACCCAGGGCAAAAAAGCTAACAATCATATATAAGGCAAAAAAACCTAATATAAAGGACTGCACCATGCTTTGGCTCAAAAAAGGAGACCGGACATAGCTGCGCCATTGGTGCACGAATAATTGTCGTAGCATAAGTTTAAAGTTAGGCTGCTCAACCTGTGGGTTATTGAGCTTCGTTTAGATGAAATAAATTTCGTTTTGCGACAACAGTAAGATAAGCAGAGATGATTGATAGATACGACTTGATCAGACTAAAATTGTCAGAATCTCGACAAAGTTCTCCACAGCTCTTTCATAGAAAAAATCGTTAAAGTCATCGAGAATCCTTGTCAATCAGAAAGAAAATATACACTTTAGCTATATGAAACTTCCTTTTGAACCTTACAGTAAACTGTTTTCGCCACAAAAGTTGTGGAAAAAACTACAAAAATACGCGCAAGCCGCAGGGGTTAAAGTGGTTTATAGTGCATTACTGATGTTCTATGCTTATCGTAGAAAAGAGACTCCATCCTGGGCAAAACATATTATACTAGGTACATTAGGCTACTTTTTAGCGCCAATAGATGCCATCCCAGACCTTTCACCGATAATTGGCTATACCGACGATATTGGCGTTTTGAGCTTTGGTTTGGTTACCATTGCAGCCTATGTCAACGATCAGGTGCGAAGTAACGCACGAGAACACCTAAGTAAGTGGTTTGACAACTATGATGAAGAAGACCTCAAACAAGTTGACGAGCAATTATAATACTTTTCTAAGAACACCTTAAAGTTACGTCAGCTCCTTTTATATCTCCAGTTAACCTTGAGAAAACAAGTTGGGAAAAATTATACTACCCTATCAGTGGTATAATCTTCTGTATACTATGTTAAGGCTTTTTCCAAATTTGCATTTGTGCAGAAGAAAGTTTTACTTGATTAGAGTAATGCAAAATTATATATTATATTTTTGCATGCAAACATTCTTGAGCAAACAACTACACATGAAATACAAGTCCATCAACCCTGAATTGTTTCGCTATAATCGCAAGCGGTTCGCTCGTCAAATGAAGGCAGATTCTATTGCCATTTTTCACTCCAATGACCGTATGCCTCGTAACGGGGATCAGTTCCATCCTTTTCGTCAAAGCTCTTCGCTTTTCCGGCTTTGTGGAATTGACCAGGAAGAAACGACTTTGGTGCTTTTCCCGGATTGTCCTAAAGATGATACCAAAGAAATTTTATTTGTCAAAAGGACAACGGAAAAACAGGCTCTCTACGAAGGGCAATTGTTAAATAAAGAACAAGTAAGAAAGCTTTCAGGAGTACAGAAAATCTGCTGGCTGGAGGACATGGAAGTATTACTACATGAATTAATTTTACTATCAAAGCGAATTTATGTCAACCTAAATGAAAATGAATATTTTCACTCAGATGTGTTGACACGTGACCATCGTTTTGCTCAACAGCTCATGCAGCGTTATCCTGCACATAAGTATCATCGTGCTCAACCTCTGATGAAAAATGTCAGCATGATTAAATCACCTTGGGAGGTAGAACTCATCCAGGAGTCAATCCATATTACTGAAAAGGCTTTTGCCCGGGTAATGAAATTCATTCGACCTGGTGTCATGGAATATGAGGTGGAGGCTGAGATCATTCATGAATTTATTCGAAACCGAGCAAATGGACATGCCTATGAACCGATTGTTGCCAGTGGAGCTAACGCTTGTATTTTGCACTATGGCAAAAACAATCAAGCTTGTAAAGATGGGGATCTTGTATTGATGGACTTTGGAGCAGAGTATGCAAATTATGCCGCAGACCTCACCCGGGTAGTTCCTGTCAATGGGCGATTTAACGATCGGCAACGCGACGTTTACAACGCTGTCTTAAAAGTCATGAGATCTGCTACAGAATTGCTTGTTCCAGGAATCTTATTAGACGATTACCACCAGGTAGTCGGGAAAATGATGGAACAAGAACTAATGCAATTGGGCTTAATCAGCAGACAAGATATCAAAGCACAAGACCCGGAGCATCCCGCTTATAAAAAATATTTTATGCATGGCACCTCTCATCATCTTGGCCTGGATGTGCATGATTTGAGCAATCGCTATGTTCCAATTCAAGCAGGAATGGTTTTCACGGTAGAGCCTGCAATTTATATCCCCGCTGAAAACATAGGCATCCGCCTAGAAAATAACATTTTAGTCACGGATGAAGGGCCAATTGATTTAATGGCTGATATCCCGGTAGAAATAGAGGCGATTGAGGAAATCATGAACCGGGTAGAGGTAGTTGTTTAAGCGAAACAGTACAGCATCAAGTACCCCCGAAGGCCACCACTCCGTTCAGCCCTTCGAATGATCAATTTAAGGTTTCTTTATGATGCCTTACTCAAGAAGTCAAGAATTGGATTTTCCCCACTCTTGCAAGAGGTTGAGTCGGCAAAGTATAAACCTGTGTAACTCCTCCCTTGCGAGATGGTAAGAAGTATTAGTCACTTTTTTTCAGTACTTTGTTTTCACCCTTTTCTTCTTTCACTCCGTTGCATACCTTTTCTTCCACCCATTCAATTAAGGTATCCTTCTTTTCCAAAAAATCTTGCTTCGTCCTACTTACTTTTATGTGCGGTAAAATTACAGTCGCAGTATTTTTGATTGGATCTACATCGTTGATATATTGCATGAGAGGAAGTCTAAAACGCAACTTGGTGTTTGGTAAGGTAAGGTATTGAAAAAAACCCCCAAAGTCCTTAAAGTAGCCTCCACCTGTGGCATCTCCAACAATATTCACCCGATCTTTAGATTTCAATATAGCTGTCAGGTTTGCTGTCGCTGAAAAAGAGCCGGCATCCGTCAAAAGGTAAACTTCACCTTTGAAACGCCACTTCTTTTTGGGTTTAAACGTGCGAATAGTTCCTCTGCGGTTGCTGAAGGCCCCGCCACGGTATTTAAATCGCAACCAAAGGTTAATTCGATTGGCTAATTTCACTCTTTTATTGTTATGAATCCCTTGGTTAATACTAACTTCCTTTCCCAACCTGAACCGCTCTGCCAATAAATAACGAGCGACCAATGCTGCATTGTTTAACGCACCTCCACCGTTGCCCCTCAAATCAATTATTAAATTTTTAACTTGTTGTTCCTGTATAGAGCGGAATGCTTTTTTTAATTTTCTGGAAAACTTCCAACTATATATATCTTTAGGATAAGTAAAAGACCGGATATTTAACCGACCTATCGACAATGAATCATTTATCATACTAAACCCAATCATCGAAGAGGGTTTTCCTCCATATCTTTTCGCAGCAATCTGATTAATATTTAATACGGAAAGCGAAGCCACTTTAATTGTTTGCCTGATTGAATCTCCCACCGGTAAGATCTCTAATGAAAACGAATCTCGCTCACCAAAAAAGTGTCGATAACGTCCTGGTAAAAATCGCAGGGTCCAATAAGCTCGTCCCTCCTCCGATAATCCATCTGATCCGCCACTAAATTGCCCTAAATCCCGAATGAGCGTATCGAGATGTTTCCCATCCAAGGTCAATATTTCCGTTCCTCGCTTGAAGTTCATGGTATCTAA
>CBDUIU010000175.1:0-7466 GCA_965367335.1 uncultured Saprospiraceae bacterium | reverse complement strand
AGCAAAAAATCGTCCTTGAATCTCAACGGGACAAAATAGACCCGGGACCGCTGCTGAAGCCAGCAACACCTGAATCAATGGTCCTTTGCTAAAAAAAACATTTTCGGCCATGGAGATATCCGTAGTAGCGACATAAAGTTCTTTTTGTAAATCAGCAAAGTCGTTTTTCGGAAAAAAACGGGCATACAACCTACGATACTTTTCCGTGTCGAGCAAGCCTGGTTTTTGTTGTGTGTAAAAACGCCAATGGAAAAGCGGCGTAGTTTTGAAAAAACGCAACATGTCTTCTGCCCCGTGCCCTTGGGCGTACAAAGCGCCGACCAATGCTCCGGCGCTTGCACCGGAAATAACATCTGCCTGAATTCCTGCTTCATTGAGGGCCGCCAAAAGACCTATGTGCGCCATGCCACGTACACCACCACCCGATAAAACAATTCCGATTTTTTTGCTCATGCTTTTAGCTGTTTTTTGTTTCTATTCAACGGTGCCTTTGAGGGAATAAAATATCCCGATCGTACTCGCCGGTTAAAAAATGATTCGTTCATGGTAACGGGTATATGTAGAAAAGGCAATTTTACTTTGAGCTGTTCGCCTTTGTGCTCCAATATTTCTACATGCACTTCTTTATTAACCATAAGAATAATCAATAATTTTAAACATTAAAAAAATAAGGGAGTATTTTAAAAACTGGAACGATCTCTTCTGGAGTTGCCCGTCTCCGTAACGGGTAAACAGTCAAGAAGTTGTTGAAGTTCAGTTTTGGTATTCATGCAATCATCCCGAAATTCATCTATCTGTTGCTTAATAGCCTGATGTTCAGTTAATAGATTGGTACTGAAGGAATCATACCCTCGTTGTAAGGCCAGGCTCAGCATCTTCTGATGAATGTACAATCGATCCCGAATACTGTTGAGCCAATCGGGTAAGTCCAGACCTACCTTTCCTCCGATGAATTTAAATTCTACTATTTGATCTTCATTACCTAAATAAGCATATTGAAAGATCAGCTGTTTTAATTCCTGGAGTTCATCTTCCCAAAAGGAGAGTTCTGATTGCCATTCCTTACATTCGGCATAAAGTTGAGATAGGGAAGCGTTAGCAAATGAAACCTGGTGATCTTGAATTTTGGTATTCATGTGGCTTAAGTTTTAGTGATACAATCAATAAAAATCAAACATTTTTATGGCAGTAAAACCAAAGGGTAGGGATACCCGGGCTACATAAATTATTAACAGCTTGAGGATAAAATGAGTTCCCAAAAAAATCCACAAGGAGAATGCCAAACGGGGAAAAACTGAAAAAATGACAGGTGAAAGTTATGGAAGTGAAAAAGATAGGACTTCCGCGATCGCAAAGTCTTTTTTTGTATCAGTACTGTTGCTGGAAATTGTCTTACTCGATAAGCTTCTCAATAACTATTTCTCAAAATTTTAATCAAAACATTAGACTTTATTCTAAAATGGTTTTTTGAGCCATACGAAATTATTTAGAATAAAGTCTATTACACTGCTGGAAACTAAAAAGTAAATTCAAATTTACCTTTACGCCCATTATCGTGCTCCCAATCCGGCCCGTCTTTCAATAAACGGATGGCTTCTTCATCACAGCCATATCCCAGACTTTCTATAGTCCGAAAATTAATCGGCCGACCTGCCGGGTCAATATCAAACTCGATGATCACCTTACCTTTGATGTTATTTGACTTTGCTGCTTCGGGATAGCGTTGATTTTTTCTGACGTACTTTTTAAAAGCTTTATTTGCTTTGATAAAGTTATTTCCCGATTGCTTTTTCTTGCTTTGCCTGGCTATGGCGGAGGAAGTTTGGTCAGCCTTACGGATTGGTGCCCGTAAGTCAGTCACTACAACTTCGTCAAGGACGAGTCCTTCTTCCATCTGAATCTCCACAAAGCTTCTTCCCTCCAAAGGAATCGATTGGGATTCATAACCGGTATATGCGATTTGCAGTTGTTCAGCGCCCGATTGTAACTGTAGATCAAACTGACCGTCAAAATCCGACACAGTCCCATTATTAGTGCCCGGTTCAATGATAGAGGCACCAATAAGCGGCTCGCCATTTTCATCAGTGACCAGTCCCCGGACTTTCCGCGGAATGTTGACATCCTCTGCCGTTGCAATGTCAGCGGCCGGAGGGGCTTGTCCGCTAGTTTCCCCTGATGCCTGTTGATCTTTATTTTCTTTTGCTTCGATTATTGGAGCACTTGCAACTACCTCTTCTTCTACTGGAGGAATGTCTTCCGAATAAACGATAGGGCTTTCTGCATCATAGGCAGAGATTTTCGGTTCAGTAGCAATAGCAGGAGGAGATGGTTTCATTGCCCGGGCAGGAGAGTGAGCCGCTGCAATATCTTCTTTTTCCGGAACGCTTTGTTTAGCTTTTTCTTTAACTCGCTGACTATTACTTTCCTTGCGTTTGGCCGCTGCTTCCAATTGTGCCAACTGTCTTTCCTTAGCTTTTGTAGAATAGTCGATTGGAACAGAGGAGTCTGCTTCTTTATTGCCTGTGGCTTGGTCTGCTTTGACTATTGATTCCGATTCTTCTTCGGGCGGAGTTGGCGCAAGTAAACTGTCATTTGTATCTTCGGTTTCAATAGCAGTCGCAGCGATCTCCGTTGGTGATGGCTGTAAATTTTGCTGAATAATCCAGGTACCAATTAACAATATACTTGCAGCTGCGGCAATCCGTGGTAAATACCAGGCAAGCGTACGGCGTTTCGCCCCCTGTGTCCGCCGAGTCAATTTACTCCGCAAGCGCTCGAGGCTAGCCCCATGGTCACCTTCCGGAAAGTGTTCATAGCCCTCCATCGCATCTCGCAAGAAAGCATCTCCCTGCGCAGCATCACGCAAGGCATCTTCGGATTGTCGATCTCCGGTGAGCCAGCTACGCAGCCATTGTGCTATGTTTTTTTCATTTGACATTTAAAAATATTAATACTGTTCTGCCGTTTGCCGTCGGCTTGATCGCTTTGCTGAGGGGACCGTATCAGCAAGCTGACACTGAGGGAGGAAGAACTGGTTAGATCTTCGGGCAATCACTTGTGCTTTAGCGCCCTCTGCCCCGCCTCTAAAAGTCGGGCAGGCGTCCCTCGTCCCCAGTCAACTGTCAACCGTCCGTCGTTCCCCTTCAATACAATTTTTCAAGTTTCGCCGACCATTCTGGATATTGGAACGCACCTTATCCACGGCAAGTTCTTGTAATTGCGCAATTTCCTTATAGGATTTTCCTTCGTAGTAAAACATATGGATACACAACTTTTGCTTATCCGACAACTTTTTAATGCAATCTTCCAAAACTACAAAAGTTTCATCATCCTTAGGTTCACCATTGAGATGACCTTTTTCCAGAAATTGCATAAAGGCCGGGTCATAAGAAGATGTTAAATCCTTTTTCTCCCGCCGCAATTGCATCAGACAGAAATTTTTACTCACCATATATAACCAGCTTTTAAAGTAAGTGACTTCACTGGTTTTGAGCTTTTTAACCAACTCCTCAAAAATGCCCATGACGGCATCCTCCGCTTTCATCTCGTCTTTCAGGATTTTCAAACAAAGTCCAAATACCAACTCCATATAGCGATCGAACAACTGCCCAAGTGCCTCCAGATCGTCATGCGTCTGGTAGCGGTGGAGCAGCTCAAGGTCGCTGTGGCTGGCTTTGTTTTGTTTGAAAAATCTAAGCATTACTAGTTAAAAAACGTATCGTGATGATCGAAGTTGTATAAAGTTATTAGAGCTGGTCTCATTTGTCAAACTCAGACAAACACAGAGCTAAATTGAGTTCGGTGTTTACGCTCTTCCTGAAAATTTTTTCAAAAAAAAACATCCTCATTTATGCATTCTGCCAACTACTTACATCTCAAGTAGTGAAAGCAAGCTGATATGGCCTTGCATTATTCCTTAAAACTCATTTATAAAAATAAAATTTCAATCTGATGAAAACAAAAGTAATGCTTTTTACCCTCATCGCAGTCATGACCATGGCTTTTACGCCAAAAGAAACTTACACTTTTAAAGGCTATGTGCTGGATCAGGATTCGGGTGAGGCCCTGATTGGTGTAAATGTTTTAGCCAAAGGTACTCAGGTCGGTACGGTAACAAATATTAATGGATACTTCGAGCTGAAATATCACCAGAAAGAAGTCACCTTAACCGTAAATTATGTGGGATATACTACTCAGGAAATCAAGGCGCAGGCTGGAAAGGAGATCAGAATTCAGATGGCACCTGATGCTGTAAGTTTAGATGAAATAGTAGTAACCAGTGAAGAAATAAAACGAACAGAATCTAAGGTTTCAGCGGTATCTAAAGTAAGTAAAAAGAAAGACCGGAAAAGAAGAGAAAAAGAAGCCAGCGCTAACCAGCCAAGTGGCATCATCGCCTATGAGATGGCTGCTCCATCAATTGCTCATCAAATCGCTCCTTCTAATTACCAATCACCTCCTGCAGAAGGGACTGTCCACAATACGGAAGACTACGGCCTCATCCAGGAAAACCGTTTTTTGGAAGTGTCGAAAAAACCGCTATCCACTTTTTCCATTGATGTAGATGCTGCTTCTTATAGTAATATGCGTCGATTTATCAACAGTGGCCAGCGGCCGCCGATTGATGCCGTCCGGATCGAAGAAATGGTCAACTATTTCACCTATGACTACAATGAACCCAAGGGCGAAGATCCTTTTAATGTGATCACCGAGATTGCTGACTGCCCGTGGGACAAACAAAATAAACTATTGCACATCGGTTTGCAAGGGAAGCGGATTCCAACAGAACACTTACCTGCCTCTAACCTGGTATTCCTGATTGATGTTTCCGGATCTATGCAATCCCCTAATAAGCTACCACTGTTACAAACATCATATAAGCTATTGGCGGATCAATTGAGAGAAAAAGACCGGGTAGCCATAGTGGTTTATGCAGGCGCGGCAGGTTTAGTTTTACCCTCAACCAGTGGTGCCGATAAACAGACGATCAAGGCTGCGATTGATCAATTACGTGCTGGTGGTTCAACGGCGGGTAGCGCAGGCATTAAACTGGCCTACCAAACCGCCCGGGAGAATTTTGTTGAAGGTGGCAACAACCGGGTAATTCTAGCTACCGACGGTGACTTTAACGTGGGTGCCAGCAGTGATGCAGAGTTAGTGCGGTTGATCGAAAAAGAACGGGAGAGCGGTGTTTTCCTGACCGTCATGGGTTTTGGAACCGGAAACTATAAAGACAATAAAATGCAGGAATTGGCTAATAAAGGAAATGGTAATCATGCCTACATCGATAATATCAGCGAAGCAAAAAAGGTGCTGGTCAATGAGTTTGGCGGGACCTTATTTACCATTGCCAAGGATGTAAAGCTGCAACTGGAATTCAATCCTGCGAAGGTGGCAGGTTATCGGTTGATTGGTTATGAAAATAGATTGTTAAATGATGAAGATTTTAACGATGATAAAAAAGATGCGGGAGAATTGGGTGCCGGGCACACAGTAACTGCCTTGTACGAAATCATTCCCGTTGGAACTGAAAGCCCCTATTTGGCAGCAATAGATGATCTGAAGTATCAGGAAAAACTAAAGACAAAGAAAGCTGCTAATCAGTCTGATGAATGGTTAACGGTTAAACTTCGCTATAAACAACCAGAAGGAGCAAATAGCAAAAAAATTGAACACATCGTGGATCGGACTTCTGAAAGGGAAGTTAGCTCTGATGATTTCCGTTGGTCAGCTGCTGTAGCTTCCGCTGGTATGTTGTTACGCGATTCGAAATATAAAGGCCAGTCCTCCTTTCGTCAGGCAATTGATATGGCAAAAAGTGCGAAAGGAAAGGACTTGAACGGCTACCGTCAGGAGTTTATTAATATGATGGAAGTGATGGGGGCGATGATTAGCCCGGAGGTGGCGCAGAAGAAATAGTTGATAGAAGAATAGCTTAAGTTAGTTTGACAGTGAGTCATCAAATTCAATAGTTAAAATCATTGAATTTGATGACTCACTGTTTGGTTAGGAATAATTGCTTTGTTAATAAGCTACTATTTTTAGCCAGGCAACTTCACATTTTCTTCCTTACGAGTAGACGTCATGTAATCATTATACTCTTTGGCAAGCGAACTTTTTTGCTTTTCCAGAAGGGCTTTACCCGCCAATTGGAAAACCTCATGCTCTTCTTCATCCAAATGATGCTCTACTTCTTCTACTAATTTTTTAGCGATGGTCAACCAGGCCGTATTGCTGTACTCCATTTCTTCGAGTTGCTCGATCAATTCATCAATTTCATGATGCTCTGCAATACTATGTCTGGCCTTATCCTGAGTGAGGTCATCTTTGATCAGCGGATTATAGAAGTAGCGTTCTTCCGCATCTGCATGGATCTGTAATTCTTTTTTATAACGTGTGAAAATTTCGTCACGCTCATCCGTATCCCCGTGGGTTTCGATTAGCTTTTTACCTAATTCGCGTTGGATGTCGTGATCTTTTCGGAGCGCTTCAAAAATATTCATATGAGGTTGCTTTTATTAGTTTTAATATATGGCTAAAAAGCAACCGTGCATCAAATGTTCGGTCCAACCCAGATTTTATTCACAAAATAAAATTGCGCTTAAAGAATTGCGGGAGACTTTTGTTTACATGAAAATAATTACCAGAAAAGGCTACTGGAGTCAAGAGAAATTGGCTCCTTTGTAGAAAGAAAATAACGAACTTATTTCTATCCTGGTTACGATCATTAAAACCTCCAAAGCCAAACTAGAGAAAGAAAAGCCGAAAAGAAAAATCGTAAGTATAGCAAAGGCTTGGGCGATACCTACAAAAAGTCAGCATGATTTGTATTTAAGTCAGCTTTCCTTCTTCCCTCTTCCTTCTTCATTCACACCGCCTGACTAAACACCTTCTCTTTCTGTCCTTCTTTCTTTTTCCAATACCAACTATCCAAAGCCATACAAACATTTCGGATAAACGGCTTTCCGGCTGGCGTCACCTCCATCATATTACCCCAGATGTTGATCAAGCCGTCAACCTGCATGTCCTTTAGGCGTTCCAGGCCAGCTTGGAGACAGGAGCAGTCCATGTCTTTGTCGAACCATTCTGTCCGGTAATTACACATCAGGTTAAGGATGTGGCGACGAATCAGCAGGTCGGCTTCATCTAGCAGATGGCCACGGAAAAGAGGCAACATACCATCGTTCACGATTTCCTGATAGCGCTCAATGTTTTTTTCATTTTGGGAAAAAGCCGTCCAGCTATCGCTGATAGAGGAAGCACCGAGGCCAATCATGAGCGGATTTTTATGGGGCGTATATCCCATAAAGTTACGGTGAAGCTGGACTTGGGTTTGTGCGAGATAAAGCTCATCCCCCGGAAGGGTAAAGTGATCCATTCCGATGGCTTTGTAACCAAATTGCTCGAGTCGCTTTTTACCCAGCGCGAATAAATACTGTTTCGCCTGACCCAGGGGCAGGTCAACC
>CBDUIU010000174.1:0-7478 GCA_965367335.1 uncultured Saprospiraceae bacterium | reverse complement strand
ATATTTTGAGTTCTTTTCAGTCTACTTAATTAAGTTCTTTTTGATTTCCGGAAAAACTATAAAACAAAAGAAAACAGCCAATCATACCAATCAAATTTACGGACAAAAGGTCACCATATTTTCCGGGAAAAAAATTAAATAATGATGGCCAGAAACCCAATGCTAACACTATCCCTAACAGCACCCCAAAACCCACTGCCAGATGAAAGGACAGTCTGCTTCCTTTTTTCCACAAAATAAATACCGGTGCTAATCCAATCACCATGGGTCCACTAATTGTAGTTGCCGAAAGAATTTCCGGATTAAAAAAAATGGGCAGGGTCCCCGCTATTGCAAAGATCACCATGGCGATGCGTCCGGAGCGTACCGTTTGCTGTTGCTTTTTTCCCAAATCCATCACCATTAACTTGGCACTTGAGGTAAAGGCGGAATCCAAGGTAGAAGCCGCGGAGGTCACCATGATAAAGTTCATCACCAACATCGCTCCAACTCCCAACAATTTGCTTACTTCCACAGCCGCCTGTCCCTCCAGGCCATTAAACCGGGCAAAGACACCTACTAAACTGAATAAGACAATGCAAATAAAACCAATCGGTGCTGCTAATAAATAACTTCGCAACGTCGTCTTCGGATCACTAATAAAGCCACGATCAGTAAGCACCGCGTCGTGGAAAGGATAGCTGAAAATTTGTAAAAAAGCTACCAGTAATAAGTTAAGCCCGGTAGCCATGGTCCATTCCCCGGAAGTAAGGTAAGTGGACAGCTCTTGGTCCCCCTTTGGTATTACCAAGCTTAAAACTACGAATAATAAGGCGCCAAAAAACACCATCTGAATGGCATCCGTTAACAAGGAGCTGCGTAATCCTCCTTTCAAGGTGTAGGCCAGTGTCAACAAGGTAAATACAATGACTGCTGCGTAATAGGCCTTACTTCCAGATGATCCGAAATAACTGCCAATCACCATCGTGTTGGACCAGACTTCATTGAACAGCCGAAAGCCAATTAATAGAGAAAAAACAATTACCGCCGTTCGACCGTATCGTTTTTCCAAAAATTGGTGGATGCTGGTAAAACCTCCTTTTACGCGTAGTTGGTAAATGACAATTCCTGCAACCAGAAAGGATAAGTAATACACTGCATAGGCTACTCCGCCAACGATTCCAAAGGATAGTCCCAGGTTTGCTGCGTTGGTAATCGACTTTGCAAATATCCAGGAGATCACCAGGCTACTAGTCAGCATGAATACACCGGGTTGTTTTCCTTTTTCGCTTAGGGCTGAGAAAAAAGAGGCAGTGCTTTTTGATAGTGGGGCTATTAAAAAGAAGAGTAAGCCGAAGCTGATGAGGATGATCCATTGGAGGTGGCTTGGGTTCATTTATTTTGTTTGGGTTGTGGGTTTATGAGTTTATGGTTTATGGGGTTTATTGTTTATTGTTTATTGTTTATTGTTTATGGGTTTATTGTTTATTGGGGGACGGCCGACTGAAGTCGGGGGGAACGGGCCCGGCTGAAGCCGGGGGAACATGTTAGTTGTCCCACCAGACTTTGAAGTTTATGCTGTTCTTACTTACTGTTGTAGCAGCATTGTAATTAGCAGCATTTAAGGCTTGCTCATCGGCTGGATAAGGCAGCCGCACGGGGATCAGGTCATTGTTCAGACTGGCAGCAATGGTTTTAAGCTGGGGAAATCCGGTGCGCCGATATTCGATCCAGCCTTCGTATCCGTTGATGATATTGGCCAGCCATTTTTGAGTGATGATCTGCTCAACCTTATCGGCGCCATTAACGCCATACGCAGCAGTGCCGTTAATAAGATAATCTGCCGGCGATGCCGTTTGCCAATAATCAAATGCCAGGCGAACACCTTCCTCGTAGAGCATTTGAGCATCTGCGGTGATGAGCTGACGTTCTGCGGCTTCGGCCAATAGAAAGTAGGTTTCCCAGGCTGTCATAAAGTTAGCATCAAGGTCTTCGGTGTGTTCGCGGAAGATGGTTCCGGTGAGGGAAAAGTCCGCAACGGAGATAGAGGTTTGAGAGGCATCTGGGCCGTTGAGCAATCCTTTGTAAGTGCTTTGTGAAAGATCATTGGCAATTGGCCGAAAAAACACTGCCCGTCTTGGGTCATCCAATTGTTCTAGTATTTCCTCCATGGTTTCTGACATGATGAACAAATTAAAATCGCCGGCACGTAAAGTAGCCATCCGGAAGTTGTTTGGAGGCCCACTGGAAAAATCAAAAGTGGCATTTTGCTCATTCTTGCTGATATAGTTCCCGGCATCAAAAATTGTCTGAAGCACTGATTTGACATCAACTTTTGCAGCAATGCGCAGCAAGTATTTTAGCTTTAAGGAATTGGCCAGGCGCTCCCAAGCCTCTAGGTTTCCATTAAAAAGAATATCTCCGCTGAGCGAAATGGCGCCATTATAATTTTGCATAGCCGCTATCCCTTTATCCAGGTTACTCAGGATTCCATTTGCTCCGGTATAAATTTCCTCTTGCGCATCATAGACCGGCGTCACATTTCCTTCCTGACCTTTAAGCGCCTGACTATAGGGTACATCTCCATACATATCCGTCAAGGCAGCCGTCAGGTAGGCTTTCAGGATGAGCGCAGGCCCTTCGTACACGGCATGAGCGGGATTCGAACGGGCAGCCTCCAGGATCAATTCGTTGTCCCGAAGGTTGGTATACAACACTGGCCAGGGGTTTCCACCAAATTGAGGTTCCGTAAGGCTATGGCGATCAAATAGATTAAAATCTATCGCCGTGAAATACTGTCCTAACAAATTACCCGCAACAAAACCTTCGTAGGACATTTCCTCTCCATAATTATAGATCACCTGCCGAAGCAGCAGTTCCGGCTGAACTTCAATCGGAGCATTGGGGTTAGTGTTGATCTCCTCAAAGTCTTTAGTGCAAGAGGAGCAACATAAGGTAAAAAGTAGTATAAAAATAGTACTAGAATTTTTCATAATAGGATGGGTTGTGATGCTACCTTTTGCGCGCATCAGAATAAAGTCTAAAATTCAAAACCGAGTTTGAGGCCAAAGCTACGCGTAGTCGCATAGGACATATCCTCCACGCCGCTAACAAATTGCTGGCCTTGCACCGCTAACTGTTCGGGATCAAAATGTGGTATATCACTTATGGCAAATAGATTGCGACCGATGAGCGCCAGACTAAATTGGCTACCATTTTCCAACAATCCTTTCCCGGATTTGAAATTAAAAGTATATCCGATAGAAAATTCACGTAGTTTGACATAGGTCGCATCGTACAAGTTATTTTCTTCGTGGTTACGATCGTAGTATTGGCGGTAATAACTTTCAGCGCTAACGGCAGTCGTGTTTTGTTCCCAAACCGGATTTTCATCAGTCCCAACATTCACTACGCCTTTTGCAATGATGCCTTCTTCGGGACGATGTTCTGTTTCTTTCAACTGCCCGCCAACACCTGCCAGGGCTTGGGTACGGGAGACAAGTTTTCCACCCTGCCGCCAATCAACGAGAAAGCTAAGGCTCCAGTTTTTATATGAAAACTGATTATTAAAACCTATTATAAAATCGGGGTTATAATTGCCAAGTCGTTGCAGTGTATTGTCCACTATAAATCCGCCATTTTCATCAATTACAAAATCTCCGTTCTCGTTTTTCAAATACCCCGTACCATACATATCCCCAATCTGGCCACCTTCCGCTACCTGAAACCAAACCGTCTGGTTGACATTATCATATACCCGGGAATAAGCCAGGGTCAACCGGTCAATACCATCCGGAAGCATTTCTACGGTAGCGACATTTCGGCTAAAGTTTAACTGAGTATCCCAACGGAAACCATCCTTACGAACCGGCGTTAAACCTACAACCACCTCTACGCCTTCCGAACGCACCTCTCCGCCATTGACGACCTGCTGTGCATACCCTGAAGTTAGACTGACTGGCAAAGAGATAATTTGATTTTCCGTTAGGGCATTATAATAGGTAACATCAAGCCGAAAACGATCCTCCAAAAATCGGATATCTGCACCAATCTCTACCGAACTGGTTTTTTCCGGCAATAGATCTCCATTGGCAATAACATTTTGTGCACTAAAGGTTGGTTGGGCATTAAAAGGCGTTTGGGCGAGGAAAGCACCGGTCGTTTGATAGGGGTCCGTATCATTCCCAACCTGTGCCCAACTAGCACGAAGTTTCGTGAAAGAAATCACTTCCGGTAGATCGATTACTTTGGAGAGAATAAAGCTACTGGAAAAAGAAGGATAGAAAAATGAAGTGTTGGCAGTAGACTGAGGAGTGGCCAGGCTGGAAGACCAATCATTGCGTCCGGTAATGTCCAGGAAAAAAAAATCATCATAATCTAATTTTAAAATTCCATAGACCGAGTTGATCCGTTTTCTCGCTTCTAATTCAAAAACTTCGATGGGGGAAGCGGCGTTAGACAATTTGAAGATTCCGGGTTGAGCCAAGGCCACCGTCTGCGACTGTTCGGTACTGGCACGTTGATCCAACCGATTGGCGCCAATAGAAAGATCAGCCGAGACTTTCCCAAAGCCTTTCCGATAATTCACTAAGATATCCGTATTGTTTTCCCGAAAAAAAACGCGATGTTCGGCATAGGCACCGTTGCGAAAACGGTTGGATGAAAAATTTCTACGGAATTTGCGAAGTTCATTAGCGTAGTCCATGCCACTCCTCAACGTGACCGATAATTGTGGCGAAATCTCATAGCTGGCTGCGATGTTACCGAAGACACGATCCCGGTTAAATGAATTCCGGTTTTCTTTCAGGATAAAATAGGGATTATCAAAAAAAGTATAGTTGAAAGCATATTGTTGCAAACCTTCTAGTCCAGGCTGCCAATAATCTTTCAGCGCAGCGATATCCAAAGAGCGTGGACCCCAGGCCACCAAGGAATAATTGATATTTTCGGAGCCATAGCCATTAGCCGGACGGTTATCACTTTGTGAATTGACATAGTTAATCGATGAGGCTATTTTTAATTTTTCCCAGGGTTGAAAAGTCAATCGAGAGGCGATGGTTTTGCGGTCCAGGTTCACACCGGGAATGATGGATTCACTGCGCAAATCGGTCAGGGATAATCGGAAGTTGCCTCCCTGGAAGCCGGAAGCAATGGCCAGGTTATTAATGGTCGTAACCCCGGTTTGGTAAAAATCTTTTAAGTTATCAGGATGTGAAACAAATGGCGTGGCAGTAATCGGCGCACCGCCATGTACGGCAACATCTCCTCCCCGCACGACTTGGCCATCAGGCAAATTCACAGGACTATCAAACTGAGGGATCAGGATGCCCTCATCCAGTGCCGGACCCCAGCTGTAAGTAATATTATCATTCGTTCCCCCGCCCAGGCCATCGACAAATTCAAACGCTCCTTTATTACCTTGTCCGTAATTATTTTGAAATTCGGGCAACTGAAAAGCACGGTCTATAAAGGTGGTCGAATTAAAACTAAGACCTAAGCCTTTCCGATCCGAGCCATCTTTAGTTGTGACAATCACTACGCCATTTGAAGCCCGGGTGCCATACAATGCTGCCGCTGAGGGGCCTTTTAATACCGAGACCGAAGCGATATCATCCGGATTAATTTCCATGGCGCCATTACCAAAATCTACCTCCTGAAAACCAGCAGCTGCGTCGTTGGTAAAATTTACAACTGAATTGTTATTAATTGGAATGCCATCCACGACAAAGAGCGGATTATTATTAGTAAATGAGGACTCCCCCCGGATAGTCACTTTTGTAGTAGAACCTACTCCCGTAGCTCCCTGGCTAACCGTCAGGCCAGCGACTTTTCCGCCGAGGGCATCCACAAAATTTGGAGACTTGATTTCAGATAGTGCTCCGGCATCTAATTTCTGAACTGCGTACCCAAGATTTTTAGAGGCGCGTTCCAGGCCGAGTGCCGTCACAATGACTTCATTCAAGTCGGTGGTTTCCGATGACAATTGAACATTAATTTCACTTTGTCCACTTACGGCTTTTTCCACCGTTGCATAGCCTATAAAGCTAAAAACAAGCGTCACTTCATTAGCTGTGGCAGATAAACGATACTGTCCTTCCGCATCCGTTGTAGTACCATTGCCACTTGTTTTTTCCGTAACCGTAACGCCGATCAATGGCAGACCCGTCTCTAGGTCTTTAACCTGACCCTGGATGATATTAGATTGAGCGAATAGCATACTTGTAGAAAGTAAACTAAGCCAAAGTAACAAAGACTTCATTGATGTGAATTTTAAAACCATACAGTCCGACCAAGGTTACCCGGATGACTCCCCAGGCTTTAATGCCTTAGGTTATTATGACCTGACCATATACAATAAATACGAAATAGAATAGATATTTGGATTAACCTGTAACAGGCGGCGCCCGGAGCGGGCAATCCAAAAAGTGAAAAGCAGATGAATTGGGTAAATACTTAAAAAATAGTGTTTGTTGGCTTACAACAAACCGGGTAAAACTTTTGCGCAGCAAATGCCAACGTGGCAAGTTGTAAATCACTTGCTTAAAATCTGCGGCATCATCAATATCAGCCAAGGCAGACAACCATTTTACCTCCGCAGCAATTGCTTGTTGGTATTGGCTCCATCCCTTTTGTAGATTAGCCGTTTCCCAGGGGAGTTTGACAAATTGTTTGCGTTGGTATACCTCCCGGTTTATCCCGATCAAATAGACCCCACCATCCATCGCAGGGCCAAGGACTATCGGCGTATTATTTAATTGATCCGCCGTTGCCTGTAATAACTTCGTTGTCACCTTGGGGCAATCATTACCAATGGCGATCACCCGTTCAAAGCCAAAATCAAAAACGGATTCCATTGCATTGGCCAGTCGAATTCCGAAGGTTTCCCCTCTTTGAGCAGGGCTATAACAGGTAAACAATGGCAGGCCCGTCGCCTTTGCCACAACTTCACTATGTTCAATTAATTGGCGGGCAATAGCTACATTAGCTCCCCTATCCAAACGGTGATCAAAGGTTTTGGCCGCCGCCTCAGTCTGAGCGGTACGGGAGAAAAGTAATATGGCAGTAGAGGTAGTGATTGAATCTGTTATTTAGAAAAATACGTATACTGATCTATTCGCAAGTATAGGACTTATTTTTTTAGTGGGTCGTCTTTGGTCGGACAAACCTTCCAGAAAGTAAAGCCCTTGGATATATTCCCAATAAAGCCCGATATTTGCGCTTATGGCAAAAATTGGTCAGGATATTCAGTATGCAGCAGAGCTATTACAGCACTCCCAACTCGTCGCCATCCCTACGGAAACAGTATATGGGTTGGCTGGGAATGGGCTGGACAAAACTGCAGTTGCAAAAATCTTTCAGGCAAAGAACCGCCCTTCTTTTGATCCCATGATCCTGCATACCTCTTCCTTGGAAAAGATCCTTCCGCTGGTAAAGGAGGTACCGGCGAAACTCCAATTACTTGCCGATGTCTTTATGCCGGGGCCCTTAAGTTTGTTATT
>CBDUIU010000173.1:0-7487 GCA_965367335.1 uncultured Saprospiraceae bacterium | reverse complement strand
TGGTTCAGAGCACCTCGTTTACACCGAGGGGGTCGGGAGTTCGAATCTCTCATCGCCCACAAAAAAGCTACACATAAGGTGTGGCTTTTTTTATTGGACCAAATCATCAAAGTACTTTTATATTTTTTACATATCCCTGATAAACACTGCATCTTTCTTTTTGTGAATCAGGCTAAAAGGTGTATCTTTGCACCGATTTTTCAGAAACCTTATATCATCCTTAAATATTTCGGATCAATTATGGCAAATATCGGTCATGTAAAACAAGTTATCGGACCTGTAGTAGATGTTAGTTTTTCTGGTGAAGACACTCAACTTCCTGAGATTCTGAACGCATTGGAAATCAAGCGTCCTAATGGTGAAATCTTAGTACTGGAATGTCAGCGTCACCTCGGTGAAGATAGTGTTCGTGCTATTTCCATGGATTCTACTGACGGTTTGACAAGAGGCATGGAGGTTATTGATACCGGCAAATCCATTGCAATGCCTGTAGGCGAGCAAATCAAAGGTCGATTATTCAACGTTGTAGGTGAAGCTATTGACGGTATTGGTAAAGTTGAAAAAGGGGATAATGCCTATCCTATTCACCGTAAGCCACCTGCCTATGAAGATTTGGCAACTGAAAAGGAAGTGCTTTATACGGGTATCAAAGTAATCGACTTGATCGAGCCTTATCAAAAAGGTGGAAAGATTGGATTATTTGGAGGTGCCGGTGTAGGTAAAACCGTATTGATCCAGGAATTAATTAATAATATTGCCAAGGGGTACGACGGAATCTCCGTATTTGCCGGAGTAGGTGAGCGTACTCGTGAAGGAAACGATTTGCTTCGGGAAATGATTGAAGCAGGTATTGTTAACTATGGCGAAGCCTTTATGCATAGCATGGAAGAAGGTGGCTGGGATTTATCCAAAGTTGATCCTAAAGCTTTAGCCGAATCCAAAGCAACCTTCGTTTTTGGTCAGATGAATGAGCCTCCAGGTGCACGTGCTCGGGTAGCTTTATCAGGTTTGACAATGGCCGAGTATTACCGTGATGGAGATTTAAGTGATCCAAATGGTGGACGTGATATCCTTTTCTTCGTGGATAATATTTTCCGTTTTACTCAAGCTGGTTCTGAGGTATCTGCTCTGTTAGGTCGTATGCCATCAGCCGTAGGTTATCAACCAACCTTGGCGACTGAGATGGGTGTGATGCAAGAGAGGATTACCTCTACTAAAAGAGGGTCAATTACATCTGTACAAGCAGTATATGTACCTGCGGATGACTTGACTGACCCGGCTCCCGCAACAACTTTTGCTCACCTTGATGCTACAACCGTACTAAGTCGTAAGATTGCTTCCTTGGGTATTTACCCTGCGGTGGATCCTTTGGACTCTACCTCTCGCATCCTTGATCCAGCGATCATTGGTGAAGAGCATTACAATTGTGCCGAGAAGGTTAAAAACATTTTGCAACGCTATACCGAACTACAAGATATCATTGCCATTCTCGGTATGGAGGAATTGTCAGAAGAGGATAAATTGACCGTGTTCCGTGCGAGAAAGATTCAACGTTTCTTATCTCAGCCATTCCACGTAGCAGAACAATTTACCGGGCTGAAAGGTGTGTTGGTGCCAATCGAAGAAACTATCCGTGGTTTCAACATGATCATGGATGGCGAAATGGACGAATACCCGGAAGCTGCCTTCAACTTAAAAGGTTCAATTGATGAAGTAATTGAGGCTGGTAAGAAAATGTTGGCAGACGCTGCTGCTTAAATAGAATAATTGCGAAGTGACGCAAGCCTGACATTTATCGGGCTTCTGTCATGTATACTATACTTTATTACATCATCTGATTGTAACTTATAATGAATATAACTATCTTAACACCAGATCAAGAGGTTTTTGAAGGGGAGATTAGCTCGGTAAAAGTACCAGGAGTTAGCGGCCAATTTGAAGTCCTTGAAAATCACGCACCTATTGTATCTGCTCTTGCAAAAGGAGGAGTACGTGTGATAAAAGGTAATGGAGAAAAATTGACCTTTGAGATTGAGCGTGGATTTATAGAAGTATTAAATAATAATATTTCTTTACTGGTGCAAGGAGTAGTTTTGAACTAAGCAAACTAAGTCATCTTGTTGTTATATGAAGGATAAAGCCATTGGGTTTTATCCTTTTTCTTTTTTAAAAAACAATCTTATTTTTTCAACCGATGTAAAAAATGATTTAGACTACTTATATCCACTACACCGACTAATTCTTTTGCCGCATCAAAAACCGGAAGAATATTCAATTTGTGGGTTTGCATTTTAAGATAAACGGATTCCAAACTATCTGCAGGATGTAATCGCGCAGGGACTGGCTGGGCAATTCCCCCTATCAATTTGGTAAACTGTTTTAATTTCAATGCCTGGTAAAAGGCCTGTTGAGATAAATAATTAATAGTAGGCTCAGCGGTGCTCATCACTAAAAAATTTTTTTCTAATCCATGCCGCACCATTTCCTCCACCTCTCCAACATTAACATTCATTGGTAAAATGGTAAAATCCGTACGCATTACTTCTTCCACCTTATACGTTTGCAAAACATGCTGAAATTGTACCATTCGATTTTCCTGCGCTGCCATATAAAATACAAACACTCCAATCAAGGCTAAGGTGAATCCCCAAAAAAAACTTCCTAAGATAAAAACTACAGCTATAACTTGTCCTAACCTGGCGGCTATCAATGTCGCCCGCTGACGTCCTATTCGCATTGACAACAAAGACCGAAACACCCTGCCCCCATCCATTGGAAACGCTGGCACTAAATTATATCCAACCAACATTAAATTCATCCAAAACAATAATGGAAGAAAATCCCCTGAGCGACTTATAGCACTAAAAAAATCAAGAGAGATAATCTGTACGCCCTGAGCTGTAAATAACCACATACCTACTCCCAACACTAAAGCTATCATGGCGTTAACAACCGGGCCAGCCAGAGCAATAACCAACTCCTGAATAGGCTTATCAGGTAAACTATCTAATCGCGCCAGGCCTCCAACCGGCGACAACGTAATATCTTTGGTTTTTACCCCATAATATTTAGCAGAAAGGGCATGCCCAAACTCGTGAAGCACTACACAAAAGAACAAAGAGAGTATCAACAACCCAAGCATGGCAGTACCAGTCCAATCCATTCCTGTTACTTGCCCCAGGTAAATGACTAATATTAACACCAGGCCAAAGCTCCAGTGTATTTGTACCGGAATCCCGGCTATCGTTGCTATAGTAATTGATCCTTTCATTGTTCTTTTCTGAAACGCAAAAAAGTGAGTTCAGGTTGTCGATTTCCCTAAATCACTTGAGAAGGAAAGAGGAAAAGCAATTTGAAGACCTCCAAAAGTAATAATTAGCAGAACCCTACTCCTATAAGATGCTATCTGAAATAAAAAAGGATGTACCCCAAATAAAAACGCCGTCCCAAGTTAATCCCTGGAACGGTGTTTTATCGTAAAAGTATAAATCAATTAAACGTTTTCTACCAATGGAGGTAAAACTGGTACATAGAGATTTCCATTTTTAATAATATCCCTTGAGATCACAATACGCTGTACTTCAGAAGTACCTTCATAGATCTGTGTGATTTTAGCATCACGCATCAATCGTTCAACATGGTATTCTTTGACGAATCCATAGCCACCATGAATTTGAACTGCTTCCACTGAATGCTTCATCGCTGCTTCGGAAGCAAACACTTTGGCCATGGAGCTGGCTGTAGCATAGTCCATATGCTTATCTTTCATCCAGGCAGAGCGATAAACCAGCAAGCGAGCTGCATCAATGTCCGTTGCCATATCAGCCAATTTAAATGCAATCGCCTGGTGCTTTGCGATGGGCTTGCCAAAAGCCTCTCTTTCTTTTGCGTAGGCAACAGAAAGTTCGTAAGCCCCGGCCGCGATACCAAGTGCCTGAGCAGCAATTCCGATTCTTCCTCCTGATAATACCTTCATCGCAAACTTAAACCCAAACCCATCTTCTCCGATACGATTCTCCTTTGGCACTTTTACATCCGTATACATAATCGTATGTGTATCCGAAGAACGAATACCAAGTTTATCTTCTTTAGCCCCAATCGTAACACCATCCCAACCTGTCTCTACTATAAAAGCATTGATCCCCCGGTGCCCTGCATTGACATCACTTTGAGCGATAACAAAATGAACTTTAGATGTACCACCATTGGTAATCCAATTTTTAGTTCCGTTTAACAGGTAATGGTCCCCCCTGTCAATAGCTGTTGTTCTTTGACTAGTTGCATCGCTGCCTGCTTCTGGTTCTGATAAACAAAAAGCGCCAATCCATTCACCACTCGCAAGTCGTGGTAAGTATTTTTGTTTTTGCGCTTCATTTCCATAGGTTTCCAACCCCCAACAAACAAGAGAATTATTAACCGACATAATAACTGAACAAGAGTTATCAACCTTAGAGATTTCCTCCATGGCTAACACATAGGATAAGGTGTCCATACCTCCACCGCCATACTGTGGATCAACCATCATCCCAAGGAAACCAAGTTCCCCCATCATTTTAACTTGTTCCGATGGATAGCGCATTTCACTATCTCGCTCAATCACTCCAGGTTTTAATTCCTTTTGTGCAAACTCCCTGGCCGCTTCTTTTACCGCTAGTTGTTCTTCCGTCAATTCGAATGTCATATACTGAATGGTTTATTTGGTTATAAAATGGCCTGCAACTTAGCATTGGCGAAAATACGCTAATTCTGTATATTATCCTAGCACCCCTGGGACAAAAAGCTAGTCGCTCACGACCTCAAGCAAGGTGCGAAAAGCTACATATTTATCTTTATATCTGGAAGTATGAAGCGCTTGTAATCTAGCAGCTTCCTTTATTTGGTACTGATGTAAATCTCTCATTTCTTCACAATAGTACTGAATTGCATAAGTAATCCCATCCTCTTCCTCACGAAGCAGTTTCATCATTTGATGACCGGTAAAATAACCTGTTGCTATAACATCCGGAATATGGACTTGCTTCATCCACTCTAACCAATCATCGTGAATTTCCGGACTGACCTTTATCGTCACGTTATAAACTATCATGCGAAAATTGCTATATAATTAAAGATCATCACCTCGTAATTTTCGATACCTTTTACGAGCCTCGACAGCAAAGGTACTACCAGAAAAATCAAGAAATAACTTTTCATATAATGCTTTTGCTTTTTCTTTATCATTTAAGTGGTTTTCGTAAAGTTCTGCCAATGAAAACATCGCATTGTCTCCACGAATGCCATCCAAATGCTTGTCAACAATTTCTTGATACATTTCAGCGGCCTTCACCAACTCTCTTTGTTTATAGAAGACACGTGCTTTTAAATACAATACATCATCCTCTAGTGTATTACCTGGGAATTTAGACGGAATATCATCCAATTTTTTAAAGGCCTCTTCAAATCGGTTTTGGAAAACCAACAGCTCTGCATCAGCAAAAGTTTGTAGGGGTGCTGAGGTAGTATCCAAGCCTAAATTATCCATGATAAAAATGGACAAGTCCAATGCATCATTTGCTATAAGTTTGGAGGTTGATGCCTTAAGAATATTGAATTGTGTTTGTGCCCATTGGAAATCACCTGTATAATAAGACAACTTAGCATTGCGGTAACGTGCTTCATGTCCCAGTGTATCGTCTTTAAAGGCCTTATCTACTTGAGAATAAAGCAGCGTAGCTTCCCATCGTTCTCCTTTCATCAGATAAAAATCAGCAAGACTCAACTTAGCTTTTGCCTGTATAGTGGGATTAATTCTTGGGTATTCAATTACCTCATTAAGTAAACTGATTGCTTTGTCTGTATCTTTAAAATAAAAAGCATGTAAATCCGCTAATTCAGTCACCAGGGTGGCAGTCAATCGATTCCGGCCAAACTCTTCGAGAAAGGACTCATATAATTGCTCCAACCCCCGAAGCTCTTCTTCGCTATAATCATAGCCTGCAGTTAATTTATTTCTACGAGACCGTAATGATTCGCGTTTAGCCTCAATATAAAAACTGGATGCTTCACCTTTACTTTCAACGATATAATCATATGCCTGGATAGCTGCATCGTACGCTTTGTCATCCGCTGCAATTTGTGCCAATCGATAAATTCGTGCACCATTCTCTTCCAATTGGCGATCCAGGGCCTTAACTTGACGAAAGGCATTTTGATAATCTTTTTTCTGAACAAAGACCCAGGCTAGTAACTCCGGATACAGCGGAGATTCCGGCTCATCCTGTGCACGTTCGTATAGCTGGGTTTGTAACTCCATGAAATCGTCCTCTGAGACAATTTGTCTTTGAAAAAGTGTCTTTAACGTATTCAGTCTTCCAGGATTTTGAACAAGGCTATTCAAGTAGTTTTCAATCATTTTAGGAGTGTCCCCTTTTCGTCGGTATAAGTCGCCCAGGTAATAGGAAAACATATTGTCATCTTTCATTAACTTAGTTCCTTGCTCATAAGCTGCTATCGCCAGCTCATATTTTGTCAATCCAGTAAAGGCATTAGCAAGTTTAATAATGATAAAACGATCCGATGGCAATTTCTTAATCGCCTTTTCATACTGAGCATCAGCATCAGCCGGGCGAAATTGTCGTTCATAGAGATTACCTAATTGTACCAACAACTGTACATTTTTAGGATTCTTTTTAATTTGTTTGTGCAGGACTTTTTCCCCCTCATCAAAACGCTCCAACGCAATTAAACAATCGACGTAACGATTAAAGTAAAAATCATTTTGACGATTACTTTCATATAATTTTTCAAAAAGCGCTGCGGCTTTTTCATATTCACCATCTGCATAATATTGCTGAGCCAGTTTCGATTGTTGGGCAAAGACGGAAACTGTTACGAATAACAAACAAAGCAAGAACCAATTTCTTATTTTCATCTTATACTACTTTTTCTCAAGGGACTAGAAAAGATCGAAGCTTTCCAGTAAACTTCATTAATAAAAAACGCAGGCCACCCACAAAAGTTGCCCCTTAGTAAAAAGCGGTTGCTTCCTTCAGGAAACAACCGCTTTTGATGCGTTGATAGCGTCAGCATTAAAGTTTACTCGAGTTTGAACTTCACTGGTAGATTAAAGTAAACCTTTACGGCTTGGCCCCTTTGCTTACCGGGAATCCATTTTAACCCTTTTGAGTTCATAAGATTAACCACTCGTAATGCTTCTTGACCACACTGAGCACCAATATCACGAACAATTTGTGGGTCTTTTACAGAACCATCTTTATCCACAACGAAGCGAATAACCGTGGTACCTTCGACGCCATTTTCACGTGCAATTGGTGGATACTTGATATTTTTATAAATAAACTCAAGCATCTTCTTAGATGCGCACTGCTTACGTTTTTCTTTATCCGATTCATTTTCGCAACCAGGGAAACGTGGCATTTCTTCCACTACCTGGAAAATCTCTTCCACTTCCGGAGCTGGAGGCGGTGGAGGTGGTGGAGGTGGTGGAG
>CBDUIU010000172.1:0-7543 GCA_965367335.1 uncultured Saprospiraceae bacterium | reverse complement strand
ATCCTGTCTACGACGATATCAACGATGCTTTCGTAGAAATTGAATGGGTCTTGGATGAGCCACCCCATGAGAGCTACGATTATATGTATGATCAAATAGTTTCTGTAGGGGAGTTGGTTTCAACGAAAATTGTTTGGGCATTTTTAAATGAACAAAAACTGCCAACTCAATGGCTGGATGCCCGTGATGTGATCCGTACAGATAACCTCTACCGGGAGGCTTGGGTTCAATGGGAAACAACGATCCAAAATGCTCAGAAGAAAGTCCGGCCGATGTTAGAGAAAGGTGGCTATGTGCTGACTCAGGGATTTATCGGAAGCAGCTCAGAAAATTTTACAACGACGCTGGGCCGTGAAGGCTCGGATTATACCGCCGCTATTTTTTCCTACTGCCTGGATGCGGAAAGCATGTCAATTTGGAAAGATGTGCCCGGAGTTTTAACGGCAGATCCCAGATTATTTGATAATGTTAGTAAACTGGAGCGTCTTTCATATCGCGAAGCTATTGAGATGACCTATTATGGCGCTAAGGTGATCCATCCCAAAACGATTAAACCTTTGCAGAATAAGGGTATTCCTTTATATGTGAAGTCTTTTATCGAACCTGAAGGTTCAGGTACCTACATCTCAAGTGAAGTGGAAGATAATTACCCTCCAATGATTGCAGTGGAGGATGAGCAGGCATTGCTCTATATTTCACCACTTGATTTCTCCTTTGTGGCAGAACATCACCTCAGCTTTTTATTTAAAAGTATAGCCGATTATCGAATTCAGGTAAATATGATGCAAAACACTGCGATCAGTTTCGCCGTCTGTGTAAATGATATTGATAATCGGATTGAAGATTTTGCTGAAAGTATTAAGGATGAGTTCAAAGTGGTCATTGATCGGGGATTGAAGCTGATTACTATTCGTCACTATCACAAAGATGTGTTGGAAAATATGCGGCGAGGCAAGATGGTATTGTTAGAAGAACGCATCCGCGGGACGATCCAATTAGTGGTAAAGGAAGTGCCCATGATTGATTGGAAGTGATATTTGGGAGAGTAGGCTACTTGGCCTGGTAGAACCGGAAAACAGCCTACATGCGCACTCGCCAATTTGTTGGCCAATAATTATTGATCCGGTTGGATAATACTTTCATCCAGCCTAGTCCTAGTCCTTGATACCTGGCGAGCACCCATCCTTTAGGAGCGTCAGGTAAGACCAGCGGAGCTTTTCGTAAATACGTCAACGCCTGCTCTTTGGTTAATTCTACGGAAGCAACCTCGGAAGACAAAGCCACACTTAAGGCGAGTTCTGGTGATGGTATAAATGATTTCCCTTTAAACTCACCAGCTACCAAACCAAACTGTATTCCCGGGAGCGCGTGGTCTAAAATCAAATATTGTTCAAACTGATCTTTTTGAATCCCGATGATCTGTCCCGTGGGAGTTTGGTACCAAAGGAAAGATTCCGGAGATTTTACCCATTTATTTAATTCTGGAATCTTGTCTTTTGCAAAAGCAGTAAGTTTACGAAAGCGTCGTTGTTTTTTGCCGGGCGTTGGCCAGGCAGGTGGTTGACCCTTTTTCTGAAAAAGGCTCATAAAAAACCCTTCTCCTTTGACCTTGTGCGGAAAGCAATAGGTACCAAAGCTATGATCAAAAGAAATTTCAAGAATTCCCCAGGATTCCGGAGGACGGAAGGGGAGTGGCGTTAAATCAAATTCCTTAGCTAACCAATCGGCATTGAACCGGTCTTCTTTATCGTTAAATGTACACGTACTATAGATTAGCAAGCCTCCGGGAGCGAGCGCTTCTACAATATCGGCTAGAATACGTCGCTGCCGTAAACTACAGTGATGGACATGCTCCGGTGACCACTCCTGGATCGCTTTAGGATTTTTACGAAATAACCCTTCTCCTGAACAAGGTGCATCAACTACAATCAAATCAAAATAAGCTGGCAGTCTGTTAGCAATTAGATTGGCATCAAAATTGCCCAAAGCATAATTAACGTTACCTTTTTTGGTAATGTTTTCCCTCAACACCGTCAATCTATTGTGAATTATTTCATTAGATAAGACAATGCTTTTTTGAGCGAGTATACTCCCCAGTATCCAGCTCTTTCCCCCGGGTGCGGCGCAGAGATCTAATGCGCGTATCACTTGATTTCCCCTCACATACTGACGAATTGCAGCAGCTAGTAGCATAGATGAAGCTTCTTGTACATAGTAACCTCCCCCGTGTAGCCCAGGGTCGAGGGTAAATATTGGTCTCTCTTGCATAAATCGTCCTCCCTCATACCACAATATCCCCTCTTCGTTTTCCCAAGCTTTAAAAGATTTATTCCCATTTAACTGAATACTCACACTGGGTTTCCTGGCTAAGGCTGCAAAGAATTCTTTGTAAGCATCAGGTAATAATTTCTTGATTTGATCGACGAACTCGATTGGGTAATCATTCCTATCCATATGCCAAAGGTAAACCCTTAACAGGATTATTTTATACCGTTAACCTTACTAATAAATTTTTAAATTATGAGAAAAGTACAGACTTTAAGCCAGCTTGTAAAAACAAAAAAATTACAAGCATTAAATGACAACGATCAATTACAAATCAAAGGTGGAAACGCTGACATTCTAATCATGGATAACCTAGGCGGCTAGACTTTGATTTTAATAATAAAAGATATTTTTATCTTTTGTTCCGAAGCGGTTGATATCATTGATGTCAACCGCTTTTTCTTTTGATTGATTAATGTACAGGGGTAGTTGGCTGGTTCGAAATAATTTTCTTTTTATTCAAACCATACAATTCTCCTCCTTTAGAAAACAATCGATCAATATTTTTGGTAACCTGTTTATCTGCTACTAATTCCGGTGCGTGATGTGGCTTTTTACGAGCGTCGATCAATAAGGGTCCAGTGCAACCCCAATGCTTGTTTTTTACAAATGACCCTACCCCGTAAATGTCATGTGAAGGATTGGCACGAGTAAAAGTTACCCAAACGAAATTGTTCGTTGTAGCGGCAGTAAATTGTGCATCATCCGCCAATACAATCAGTGGAATGGATTCAAATTTTTCTTGTGGTAGCCGGTCGATAAGCGTTGCTATTTCTTTCCTGGCACTTGGATGATCAAGATAATTTGGGGCCTTGATTATGGCTATACCTTTATGGAAAAAACGGATTTCATCAAAACCGTTTGGTAAAGATAAGTCATCGGGTAACTGCGTACTAAGTTCTCTTCTTTTTGGACCACAAGCAGCGAAAATAACTTTGGAACCGGCATTCCAATCATTACCAGAATAATCCAGGGTGTCAATTGTTGTATTGGTATGGAAATGCAGGTCTCTTTGCCAGTCAATGCGTTCCAGGATATGTTGGAAAAAACGAGGAATATCATGCGTATCCAACTGTGGATCATCCTGGTCGGCAGCAATCATTAGAAATTTAGCAAGAGAGGTTTGGCCGGAACCAAGAATCCGGTTAGCTTGAGTTAGAATTTCTTCCGGCACTTTGCGGTCCCGAAAAGGCATATATCGTTCACTGCCAATGGCCAACAAAAGCGGATGCACGCCGGCAGCATCTACTGCATTAATCTGTCGGACACCCGGAAATTCCTGTGGCGTTAACAGCTTTACCAGCTTGTGAATTAAATAACCAAAACTGCTATCCTCTGCCGGTGGTCTTCCCACCACCGTAAAATGCCAAATAGCATCTTTACGGTGATACACCTTATCTACTTTCATCACCGGAAAATCATGCGTTAAGCTATAGTACCCTAAATGGTCCCCAAACGGGCCTTCCGGTTTTTTACCTACCTTCATAATCGTACCGGTAATACAAAAGTCGGCATCAGTAGAAAGTACATGCCCATCTTTAAATGTATAACCGAATCGACGTCCTCCAAGCATCCCGGCAAAAGTCATTTCTGATAAACCCTCAGGAAGGGGCATGATGGCAGAGAAGGCATGCGATGGTGGTCCGCCAATAAAAACCGAAGCGCGGAAGGGCTCATCACTGCGATTGTATTGCTCGTGATGAACACCAATACCACGATGGAGTTGGTAATGCATTCCAACTTCTTCATTCTGGATATAATCATTACCAGAAAGTTGGACCCGATACATACCGAGATTCGATTGCATGACATTTTTTTCTCCTGGCGGTAAAGTACAGACTTGTGGTAGGGTAACAAAGGCACCACCATCCATGGGCCAGGATTTTATCTGAGGTAATTGATCAATTGTAGTTTCACTGTAGGTGATGGGTTTGTTCCAATGCCTACGCCGAGGTAAAGCAGAAAGAGCTGTAAAAGGAGCTGAGAGATAACGCAAAGGATTTTTGAAAAAATTGGCCGGATCGGCTTTGAGTTCTATCACCTTTTGTACCCGATTAATGGTGTGGCGAAAAATGAATTCTGTTCGATCGTAAGTACCATATATATTTGAAACTGCCCGAAAGGGGCTACCTTTTACCTGTTCAAATAATATAGCAGGTCCACCGGCTTCAAAAATACGACGATGAATTTCTGCCATTTCGAGGTCTGGATCTATTTCAGTTTTAATACGAATTAGTTGTCCGTGTTTTTCCAAATCACGAACACAGGCTTCCATAGAGGGGTAGGACATAAAATTCAGTAATTTTTGATACCGGCAATTTGAGAATTGCGGTAGATGTCTTGTTTAAGTAGTTTGCGAAATGCACGCATGGAGTGTACGGGGCCTTGGTCAACCACCAGATTGACAATCCAATCCGGAATACTTCCTGCCGGGTTAGCACTAAGGAAATAAGTTACTTCTACCTTATCAGGACTAACAGGTTTGAAAATCCATTCGTTCCGGTGTTCGGTGATACGAATCAGGTCTTTATCAAGTGGTTTGAAATTATTGAAACTTTTAGTAACGCTTCTTAATTCTCCAGATTTGGGATCCTGGAAAATATTGGTTTTAACGACCAGATCACGATCCGTCATCGGCCAGGGAAAGTCCACTTGATAATACTCAACAGATTCATTGTTATTAATTTCCTTCAACATTTCAGCATGTGCACACTTGTACACCCAATCCGTCATTTTAGGAACATCTTTTAATACAGCAGCAATAGTAGTTAGCGAAGCATTAACGGTAAGCGTAATTTTGAGTTCTTTTAATTCCTGCCCTTCCGGGGTACGGGTAAAAACGCGAATTCCTTCTTTTTCTTTTTTGAAAACCCAACCTTCCAGGTCAGAAGGAGTATGATGAGTTGTAACTGGGCTAAATAGAAATAGCCACCCGAAGATAATGCTAAAACAGTTAAAATAAGGATTCATATTGGGTTTGGTTCGGTCGGGGTCAAGCAGTTAAATAAATACTGATTGACGTGGTTGTGAGTATTATAGTGTACAAGATATGAGTTGTTTCGCTAAAATTTACTCAATTTTCTAAATTCCCTGGAAACGATTACAAAACAACTATAAATGTTATTAGTTTTACACTTTATCCAAAGATCATTATTTTTTTAATTGGTTGCATGATTTTAACGTATGAAAGCCTATCATAATTTACTGAATCATATTCTTGAAAAAGGTGTAAAAAAAGAAGATCGAACAGGGACCGGTACGCTTAGCGTGTTTGGTTATCAGATGCGTTTTGATCTCAGTGAAGGATTCCCTCTGGTTACCACTAAGAAATTACATCTTAAATCTATTGTACATGAGTTACTTTGGTTTTTAAAAGGAGATACGAATATAAAGTACCTTCAGGAAAATGGTGTACGGATTTGGAATGAGTGGGCAGATGAAAATGGTGAGTTAGGACCAGTATATGGTAAACAATGGCGGAGTTGGGAAGGAGCTAATGGGGAAACAGTAGATCAAATCCAGCAAGCTATTGAGCTGATCAAGAATAAGCCGGACTCACGCCGGATAATCGTAAATGCCTGGAATGTGACGGATATTCCGCATATGGCCTTAGCGCCTTGCCACTGTTTGTTTCAATTCTACGTAGCCGAAGGTCGCTTATCTTGCCAACTTTATCAACGATCGGCAGATTGTTTTCTTGGTGTTCCATTCAACATTGCTTCCTATGCTTTATTAACCCTGATGATGGCTCAGGTATGCGATCTCAAGCCTGGTACTTTTGTTCATACCTTTGGCGATGCTCATTTATATAACAATCATTTAGAGCAAACAAAGTTACAGCTGAGTCGTACGCCGCGGTCACTTCCGCAAATGAAAATTAATCCGCAGGTAACTTCTATTTTTGATTTTCGTTATGAAGACTTTGAATTGGTTAACTATGCGCCTTATCCGCATATAAAAGCAACGGTAGCAGTATAGAAAAACTAAAAGATAGGTTGAAAATTAATTTTTTGATCAATCAGGATTTAACCAAACTTTCTCTGTTGTTTTTAGCGCTGTCTACATAACATCTGCCGCTAAAATCCCTAAAGAACGAAGAATATAGATTAATTATTATTTAGATCTGATCTAAATAAGAAAGAGAGCTAAATATATATTGGTAAACAAGCCTACGAATTATATATTTGCGCTGACAAAATGATGACATACTTTTTGATGAATCAATATCGTAATTTCCACACCTACTTAAAGTCTTTCCCAATTATGGCAAAGTCGTTGAATTTCAGGTATTTATTAATACTACTCCTTTCCTTTTCTGCTTTCCAGTTATTTGCACAACCCAACTTGGATGAAGGTAAGGCTTTGTTCAAGCAAAACTGCCGCTCTTGTCATAACGCCAACATGAAGGACGATATGACTGGTCCTGCTTTAGCTGGCTTGAGTGATCGCTGGGAAGACCAGGAGACCTTATACGCTTGGATACGTAACTCTGCTGCAGTGATTGCCGCAGGTGATCCTTATGCTGTTTCTCTCTACAATGATTGGAACAAAGTAGCTATGAATGCTTTTCCAAATTTGACCGATCCGCAGATCGAATCAATTTTAGCATACATTGATGGCGTAGCTGCCGGGACTTATCCTCCTAAGGTCGCTGGCACAGATACTGGTCCGGTAGTAGTAGAAAAAACAGATAACACATTGTTGTTTGTATCACTTGCGCTAATCCTTGGTGTGTTGGCTATAGTCCTTGCAAGGATTATTAGCAACCTCAATCACATGCTACAAGTACAAGCAGGTGACACAAATGCACAACGTCGCACGATCACTGAGATGTTAACTAGCAAAGGGGTTGTCGGCTTTGTAATTTTTGCCTTAGTTGTTTTCGGAGGCTTTATTACGGTTAATAATGCCATCAATCTTGGTCGCCAACAAGGCTATCAACCCGAACAACCTATTAAGTTTTCTCACGCTACTCACGCGGGTACGCACAAGATTGATTGCCAATATTGCCATGATGGAGCCCGCCGTTCCAAGCACTCTGTTATCCCGGCAGCGAATACCTGTATGAATTGTCATGAGGCAATTAAGAAAGGTTCACAATACGGTACCGCCGAGCTATCCAAGATATTTGCTTCAATCGGTTTTAACCCAAATTCCGGGACCTACATCGAGGATTACGAAAAAATGTCCAATGAGGATATTGAAAAAATCTTCATGG
>CBDUIU010000171.1:0-7566 GCA_965367335.1 uncultured Saprospiraceae bacterium | reverse complement strand
CATTGGTAAAAAAGCCGGAAATACTACTGCTGGTATTCTCATCGGAGCAGCAATTGGTGGAACCGCAGGTTATTTTATTGGAAAATATATGGACAAACAAGCTGAAGAGATCGAGAAAGAAGTCAATGGCGTGGATGTAAAACGCGTAGAAGAAGGTATTTTATTGACCTTTGATTCTGGTTTAATGTTCGATTACAATTCCAGTAATCTTCGGCCGGCCACTCAAGCTGACCTGAGAGAGTTAAGCAACATCCTGGCAAAATACGCAGACACTGAAATTTTATTGCAGGGTCATACGGATGCCACCGGATCTGATAGCTACAATTTGGAATTGTCGGAAAACAGAGCTCGTTCGGTTCGGGATTATTTGGCCGGACAAGGTGTCAGCAGTAGTAGATTTATCATCGAAGGGCAAGGAGAAAATATGCCTATTGCCGATAACAGTTCTCAGGAAGGTCGGCAAAAAAATCGAAGAGTTGAAGTTGCCATTTATGCCGATGAAGAGTTGAAGAAAAAGGCCGAAAATGGTGAATTAGAAGCAATGGCTAATAACAAATAATATTCATTAGAATATTAAATAGCGATCACAAAAATAGCCGCCAGTGTTTATATTCTGGTGGCTATTTTTTAATTAGGATTTGTAATTGTTTTCCCAACCGAACAATCTGGTCAAACAATTGTCCTACTTATACTTTAAAACTAATCAATCAATTTACAATATGAAATCTTATTATTTTTTACTCGTTTTCTTCTTTTTAGCTTTGGCCTGTAATAGCCAGAGTAACGGCGTGATTCCTCAAGCCGTAATAGACAGTTTTCAAAAAAAATATCCAAAAGAAAAGAGCCCTAAATGGGAAATGGATGGGAATGGCTACTTCGAGGCTGTCTTTAAAAAAGATGGCGAAAAATATCGGGCAGATTTTACCCTTACCGGTAAATGGGTAGAAACAGAAAGCAGTATTAAATTTAAAGAGCTCCCTGAGAAAGTTCAACAAGTCATTAAAGACCGTTATGATAAGAAAAATATAAGTGAAATAGAAAGAGTAGAACATCACAGCAAAGGCTTATTCTATGATGTGGAGTTTAAAAGTCCGGGAAAAAATATCGATGTGGAGATTAATGCGAATGGAGAAGTAATTAACTAAGGGATCAAAATTTCTCCACTTCCTGATCTTTATAACAAAACAACCAACGTTCTCCAGGTTGGGCAGAGCTTACCACCGGGTGGCCGGTCTCTTCAAAATGCTTTAAGGCATGACGATTAGGAGAGGCGTCACAACAAAGCGTAACTCCGCAAGTTTGACAGGTCCGTAGATGTATCCAGGTTTCATTCTCACGAATAAGCAGACAAGCTTCACAAACATGATGCCTGGCGACCTTTAATGGGCCACGATCTTCCAGGTGAGAACAAGCAGTTTTACTCATACTGAAATAGATTATTTTCCATTATAAACTAAAGAAATTTTTACCGGATAGTGATCACTGCCAATAGCTTTTAAACGTTCCAAGGTTTGCACTTCAAACACTTTACTTACAAAAAAGTGATCAATTGGCATTCTAAACAAAGGAAAGAACACATTATAGGTATTAAAAAATCCACGACCGACCCGAGGATCCTTCAGCCCGCTAATCGCCTTAAATTGTTGGGTAGCTTTAGACCAGGCTACGTCATTCAAATCACCACTAACCAAGGTAGGATTATTATTTTCATTGATTATCCCAGCCGTCTTAACTAGTTCCAGGTCTTTCAAATCAGCATAGTTACTTGGAGCCGGAGGTTTAGGGTGCAAACCGATATATTGAAAGTTTACTGTTCCCGGACCGTCGACAAAAGTATGAATAGAAGGGATATCCTCCTCAACTAAGTATTTAACTTCCGGATCGACTAAAGGCCACTTAGAATATAAAGCCATGCCGTAAGTGTTTGACTTAGGAACCAATACGTGGTGGGGAAACATCTTCTCTAAGACTTTCACCCCATCTATCCAATCCTGATCAACTTCTGTGAGTAACAGCAAATCCGGTTGCTCCTCGATTACCAATTCAGTTAAACGTTCATATTCAGAATTTTTCATCCGCACGTTAATAGCAATGCACTGAATCATTGGCCCACCATCTGTCGCATCTTTAATCTCTTTTTTTGCAAGCGGTGTATATTTTATTAGTGAGGGCAGCCGGTAAAGGATCAGGCCTAGCATTGCCAGCATAATACTGATATCGACAACCGTGAAGTTTGAAAACCAAAGAATCCATACAACTACTAACACACAACACACGACGATTTGCATGCGCATGGCATCCAGTATTTTTAACCACCAAAATCGCCATCTGGAAGCCGTTAGACTTAAGGCTCCAATCAGGAAAAAAGAAAGTGGATAAATAAAATAATACATGGATAAAGTGTTATACTGATAAAACCTGAGCTTTACACAAATGTTCGCTGATTACCCATCACTGGCAAGCAGGTGATCAATATCCTTAGCTAAGCGACGATGATCCCAGTTGGAATTCCGGCTGAGGACATTTGTCATCAATGCTACCAAATAGATAGTCCCATTAGGTTGTTCGACAATTGCTACTGAGTTCATATAGTTGTATACATTTCCTTTATATTTTCCACAACTGGCATCTTTGTTACGATCACATTTATAGAAACTTCCAGACTTAAAATAGACCGCGGCAGAATCTAGTTCGTTCGTGGCGGCATAACGAATCCGACGGTCCGTTACATACATAAGTCTTTTAATTTCTAAACTGGAACGGCGGTCAATAAGGTTACCACTCTCCAGGGCAATCATCCATTTCATTAAGCCTCTCGGCGTACCTGTACTCCCTCCAAATCCCGATACTCTTCGCTTACCACCACGGGTAAATAAACTACCCAGGCGCCACTCGTCATCGGTAATACCAATCTCTCGCAATGGCGTATTTACAACATCCATAGCAGCTTCTGTCATCTCTTTCCGATCGGCTGCCTTAAAAAATTCCTCGGCTTCTTCCTCGGTTAGTTCCGGGTATTTATCACCAAATTCCCGCATAAGAATAACCTCTCTCCACAGAACACTTGCCGCACCATTATTACTAACCGACATCATGTGATCAGCCCATTCGTACAAGGAGAAAACATCACTTTCCCGCACAGTCCTTTTTATGAGTTTTTTTGTCTCAACATTAAAAATGGGTATTGTATGATGATCGTACATCGCCCAATCCCGCGCACTAACTCTTTTTTCTTTCAATAAAGCCTGACGTTTTTCGAAGGAGTCAGGATATAAGTTTTGCAATTGACAAAACAGACCGGTAATGACTGCTAGCGTGCCTACGCTGCCCGGCTGAAATCCGCGATCTGCTTTTCGTTCTGCATAGCGAATATCCCGGCAAGGGCTGATGTCCATAATGGCAACCGAATAATTGCTGTTGCGGTTAGGAATAATTTCTTCCAATGCTTGCTCCAGGTCAGGATCAGTTGCTGGCAATTCGCAAAGCTGACGATCCCCCTGCAGGTTGAGATGAATTTCGTTTAATGTTTTATGCTTGCCTTTTGGAGCAAACTTGCCATCCATGTCTCCTTTTTTAATAAGTTGCAGGTGTAGCAAGCGGGCAATTCCGGTTAGTGCATACCCATCAAAAGGATAAGCAATGGATTCAAGGGAGAAAGCTCCAATTATGAGAAAAGTGAGTATATACGTTTTTGTGCGCATAAGTATTGTTAATTTTAATTAATGTCTGAAGTTTGGGTATCTATGTCGTTAGTAGTTTGTCTGGTTTTCCAGAAAATGCCTCCTCCGATCAAGACCAGGAGGATCGGAATTATCCACCAATAGTTCATTATATTTTTACCTTGATTTACCTCAGCGGAACCGGTCGGAAGCTCTTCTTTGACAAATTCCCAATTCTGTTTACTTTCGACAAAAGGGCGAATTTGAAACAACCAGAATTTATCGTCCTTAAAACCAAATTCCACATCGTAGGCGGAGGCTGGTTCTGTTTGGGTAGCTTGAGGGAAGGTCGCTTCCACTATTCTGGCAAACTCACGGATGGTTTGCAGGTTTTTCTCTTTAGCAATTGGATGGTTAAAAGTGGCCACATGGTTGCTGGTTCCACCACTCACCGGTAAACGCCGGTAGGAGGGTTCGCGCGCGGGGGTCAACAATTGATGGGTACTATCTGCACGCAACAAATATGCTTCAGCAGCCTGCCCGTCTACGGCCCCACCAGCGCCCCGACTGATGGCTACCGTTAAATCATCCGCCTCATCCGTCGTGATCCCCTTTGTGATGAGTACCCCGGAAAAGTCTACATCCACACTTGGAATGATTAAAATAGAGGGAAAAACATTTTCCGGGTTCAACAAATATCTTTGGCGCCACTTAAAGCTGCGTTCCGTGTAAGGAGAAGCCCATACCTCCTTGATGCCACGTAAGATGCGGTCTGCATCCACAATATTGAACAAGGTGAGGTTGAGACCGGCTCCGGTAAAATCCGGTAAATCTTCCATATTCGTATCAGATCGAATAAAGACCGGCACCTTGCCCAAGTCATCTTTAAATATTTTTGTGAATTGACGATTTAGGTCCTCTACGAATTCAGGGAAAAACGTCATTTCCATAATTGCCGCTCTCAGGGTATTTAATTTTTCCAATAGAAAAGGCTCTATCTCTCCATCCGATTTACCGGTTTCGCGCATTTTTTCAGCTTCCGCAAAAGCTTGATTTAAAAACTGCCAGTAGGAAACTGTCTGCCCCGGCATCGTTTGATCCATATGTGCCCGAAAGATCCCAAAGGGGATGACCAGACCTTCCACCACCTGTTTTGGAAACATCGCTTTTAACTGACCCAGGTTCGCAGCTTTTGGCCCACAGACTACCCCGGAGGAAGTAGCATTGACCGCATTCATATTTAATACTTTGGTCTGGGACAAATCTATTTTATCAATAGGCACCCTTACCCTTTCTTCGCTGCGTTTCTTTTGCTCTTGCTTGAACAATGCCTGATCCCGGTCGGTCATTTGATCGACTTTTTTGATCATTACTTGTCCATCCGGAGAGACGGCATAGAATACTTGTTCGCCGTTAAATGCTTTTAAGGCAGCAAAATTTTGATCGGAAATAACGGCGTTAGGAATAGATAAATTCCTGGCTAATAACTGAACGTGCGAAACCAGGTTCCCTTCTGTTACTGTTGCAATACCCGCTACGGGTTTAAGGTCAGAGGGTGGCCGATGAAACACATAGATCTTGTTTTTATCAACAGCCATATCTTCTGTCGTTTCTTCCAATACGACAAGTTCTCCTTTTACGATACCCGTATTCAACCCACGGGCATGACTCGCATTCTCAGTTCCTAATAGATAATTCTGTCTTTCCTGTCCTTTGTTGATCAAATCGCCTAAAGTACCTACGGTTTCTCCTAAATCCAGTAAGCCGGAAGACCTGATCAGGTCATCCAGAAAACCACTGGCTTTTGGCTCAAAGGGGCGATATAGCTCTATGACATCCTGGTATATAGCTCTGGTCATGCCAGCCCCCCACTCTACTAACCTTCTTGCAGCGGCCAGATAAGCTTGTTGTGCAGCAACATCTTCGGGAGACGGGATCTCTTTAAGTTGCTTAGACAAAGCTTCCCATTCCCATAATTCTAAAAAGCCCGTACCACAGGCAACTTGTCCGGCCGCCTGTATCTTTACAGCCATTTCATGAATAGATTGTGGCGACCAGGAACTGATCGCTTTGAAATAGATTTCTTCCAGGGCCAATGATAAGTCTAATAGGGCTAACCGACTGCGGCGACTATCTACATCTGTAATACTTTTCCTGATTGCCAGGATGACTTCCGCTGTTGATTGTAAGTTTTGCGGCATTGCTTCCGCCTTATAAGCATCGAGGTAGTCATTCAGCGTTTTATAGATTTTAGCATTGGCAGGAACCTGTTTGAGGTAAGCTTTCAACCGATTAATATCTACCGGGGCGTAGAATTTTCTCATATCATCGATTAGCTCCTCCAGCAATTTCTGCTGCTTTGCGGACAACTTATTTTGGTGAGCATCTTTAAAAGCAATCACGTCGTTGAGATCCCGGGGTTCCGGTTGTCCATGAATTTTAATTCTCAAATCCATGAATCGCGCATACTCGTCTGCCAGGACTTTTGAATTAGCTCGAATTCGTAGTGAAAGGTCTCCATCTTCCCGGTGTGGCAACACCCTGACCGTTTGACGAACTAATAAAAAATTCTCTTCCAGTAGCTGGTCTGAATTGAATATCCATTTCAGAAAATTAATTCCCCATTCCATTTCATCCTCCACCTGAGTGGCACCCCGGTAATACTGCGCTTTGCGGTTTACCCATCCATCATCAATCTTTTTCAAATAATTTTCAAGCTGGTATTGCTTTAGGCGGGAATAGTTGTTGTCAGCATCCAAAAAATCGGATTGATCAGTGGTCGCTAAGATTTGCCCGAGAAAAACATGATTTCGATCAGCCAGGTCTTTGACCGCGTCCTTATAGGAAGCGCGTTGTACCCCACCTGGTTCCGGACATTTTTCCTTCGGAGGAATAATGGTACCGTCGTCACAAAACCACCTGATTTCTTTATACGGCCCTCTTGGATCGTTTTTATAAGCATCGATCATCTTTTGGATATCAGGATTACTTATCTTTTGTGCTTGTGCAAAATGGTAACTTACACAAGCGATTAATAACATAAAAAAAGTGCGCTTCATAAGGGATTGATTCGATGTTTGCCAATAGATTAATAATACAGTTTTGGAAATAATGCTAGCTCAAAATATGCTTAAATATCGTCAAGGCTAAGGCACTTACCTAATAGAAAGCATTCAACCTGATATTGTTCGAGCATTTAAAGGATAGTTTTTGCTCAAAAAATTTATTAATACTTTAACATTTTTATTATTGGCTTTAACTATGATTTGCCAGAATAATAATATATTTGTAGTCGCTTTTCGAACGAATTATACTGACAATCCTGAATTATATCTTATTTATCTTTTCTTTTTGTCCAACTTCCAGAATATATCATACAAAATTATTGATTTAGCTTCTTTATTTGTCGCAAATAAAGACAGAATCCTAGGAATCGACCCTTTATTTTTTCATTGAAATTTTCTGCATGCCTTTTGCATGTAAAATTGATGAACCTTTTAAAATAATAATTCACTTTATGAGTATCTTCCTAAAATTACTTTCCCCTCTATTTATTGTCTTACTAATGGGGAATGATGCGGTGAAAACCGATGCCCCTGAAGCATCAAATGCTACATCAATTAGTAATGAATTACCTACTGAATTTAAGCCGTTGCGATCATGTAGTGATATACAATTGCAATTAGCGTTGGAAACCACTTTAAATAAGAACCCTAAGTGGCGCTCGCTGATCCGTCAAAAGAGATTGTCTGTAGGTTTAGTGGATTTACGGGCCGAAAGCAATCCTAAGTTTGCTCAGGTTAATGGGACAGAAATGATGTACGCTGCCAGTTTGCCTAAAATAGCCATTCTCCTGGGCGCTTTTGTTGAAATTGAAGTCATTGATGAATCAGAAAATCCCGACGAG
>CBDUIU010000170.1:0-7579 GCA_965367335.1 uncultured Saprospiraceae bacterium | reverse complement strand
CTTCCGACAAAGTCAATGGTAAGTGGTTTGAAATTACCATTAGCGTCCGCATGTTGTTCGTAAGTATGCCACGCTCTGGTGGTGAGTTCTTTCTCCTGAGGATTTAGGGGAATTATCCGTTCATTTTGGTAAATCGTGCCAACATAATCTTTTACATCGAAGAGTGTAAATGTTTTCATGTCCTGATTTCCTTCCCTTACGATGGCTTTTAAATTACCTTTAGCTCTCTTGTCGGCGTCATCCGGATGGTAAGTAACTTTCATGTCCTCCATCCTAAATTCAAATGCTCTTACCTTTGGATATTTTGGATATTTTTTAAGTTGCTCATATCGCTTATCCAATTCGGCTTGTACATATTTTTGAGCATTTACCAAATCACCAGGCAATAATCTAGATTTCAGAACGCTGGCATCGAATAAATCTACTATTTCACCTAGCTGTGCATCAATAGCTGAAGCGTTATCCATTTCTATCGCGTATTGACCACTCCCATCAATCCTTCCTCCAACGGCATAGTATTTACTTTCACTATTTGTTAAAATTCGTTGGGTTGATTGATCAGTAGTTTGGCTGAATCCGACTTTTCCGGAGCCAGCTTCCGAACTGGCCGGTGAGCCTGACTTAGTTAAAGTCCCATCTTTAAAAGTTGTCGTCTGCTTTCCGGGTTGACTTACACTGACACCCAGGGAGAGATTCAAGTCCTTTCTTTTCGCTTCGTAGTAGTCACTTTTTTTCACTTTGGTATATTGGGTATAGAGTCCACCATAAGTTACCCGTTTGGAATAATGGGTACCATATTTATCAATAAACCATTTGGCTTTAGCTGGGCTGGTAACTTGTGCCACATCTTTGATGAATTGAGGATGAAAATAGGCTTCATTAATATCTACAGTCATCTTGTAGAGCTCACCCGTTCGTTCCAGTAAATAAAAGGCGTCGGTCTGTGTACTATTTTTAGTAAAAGTTTCCCCGTAAGAAAAATCTATATCGACTTTTGCTTTTTTGATTGGGATACTACCGCTGGCAGAAACATTCCAGGCCTTTTTGAATTTCTCAATTCCTATATACTCACTTACAGTTGCCTGACCATCGTACAGGTTATCAGCTCCTGCCCACTTAAACCCGGTTGGTAGTACCGTGGATGTCTCAGGATCAAGATAATAGCTGGTCGTGTTGCCCTTACTAAAACCCTGAAAAATTTGTGCACCGCTAATACTTTCCACTACCTTTTTGGGATTATAGTCTAAAATGTTTACCCCGTATAAATTACTGGCAATCCCGAGATACCTGGTTAGTTGCGCATCTTTCCCGGTAATCAAAGCAAACTCTTCGAAAGGAAGTCTTGGATCTAGGTAGACGGTGGAGTTTGCTGCCCTGGACCCATTGACATACATCGGGGTGGTAATGAGGGTTTTACCGTTGTTCGTGGTTTCGGCAAAAACAAAATCACCGATGTTGACTTCCACTTTGCGAAAGGCGCCTACCCCTCCATCAATGTCAACGGTTTTTTTAATCGTTCTTTTTCCGTCGGCTGCTTCTGACATTACTTTTAACTGAAGCGGAAAAGACTTTTCATTCTCAAATCTCAAAGTAAGGGGGTCTCCTAGTCTTTGTGCTTGAATTTGGATACTCGTAATCATCATGCTAAAGATTAGCAATGATAAGAGATTTAACTTTTTCATTGTGATTGTTTTGGTGAATGTTAAAAAAGTAGTTAGTGCTAGCCTGTTTTCTTTAACTAATTTTAATTCGTGTTTATCCAAATTTAAGGTAAAATCCACCTGGTTTCAGCGCGATTGTCCAAATGGAGAGAATGGTTTTCCGAACGGGGAGAATGGTTTCCCGAACGGTTGTGATTAAGTTGAGTTTTTTGGAAAAAAGGTAGGGGAGGCCATGTACATGATGGTCGTTACACTACGATCTATTGAGCACTGCTCAATAGATTATTGTATTTCATGTACTTGTAGTCATCAGGTGGTGAGAGGAAGGCTTCCATAGTTTTGTCCAGGCATTGAGATAAGCCAGGGTAAAAAACCACCCTCCATTTGAATATGAAATTTAACTAGTTGGATAGGAATCTAGATTCCCGAAATTCTTGCTTTTTTCTAAGAAAATAATTACTCAATAACAATTTGATTGCGAACTAAATTTTCACCGTCTTGTATTGTCAATAGATAAATCCCAGGACTGAAAGCGGAATAATTTACTTCCCATTGACTCACTTCATTTTTATGGGTTCCAATTATTTTCTCATCTAATAATTTTCCATTCAAATCAAATACCTGAAAGTGAATTTCCTCATTTTGAGGTTGATTGTATTGGACTGAAAACTGTCCATTGCTAGGGTTTGGGAAAACGGAAATAGAAAGACTATTCTGCTCTATGTCCGCTGTACTTACATTCAATTCCTGGATATTGAAATCCCAGATACCGCGGCCATAGGTGCCAAAACGAACTTTGTCCAAATCTGCTAAATATTCTACCGACCAATATGTCTGTGCCGGTGCACCTATGCCCGCCATATCAAACCATTGACCTTCGTCAAAGCTATAAACAAAAGGCCCTGATTCTGTTGCTGCGAATAAAAATTGACCTTCCGGATCACCTGTTAATTCAATAACTAAGGTGGACGGCAGACCATTGTTTAAGGGGAGAAAGGTAGCTCCTCCATCCTTAGAGACGAGTACTGCCGGGTTGGAATAACCACTGCCGGCCAGGTAAACCGTTTGTTCATCTAAAGGTGAAGGAAAGATGGAAGCGCCATAAAGGTATTGTCCACCGGGCACAAAGTCTAAGGTCTGTTCCCAGCTAATGCCTCTATCTTCGGAGTAAAAAAATCGGCCATTAGTTGTTGCTGCGTACCAGAGATTCGAATTGAGCTTAGAGTAAGCCAGTGCAGAGACCTCTCCATCGCCAGACTCCACCTTGAAGTCAAAATTGGAGTGTTTTTCGGCGTTGACGGTCCAGGGAGAATGAGATAGTTTAATGATAAAGGAACCTGAATCACCATCTGGGTTGCCACCGGCCAGGTAAGTAATATCCAAGCTAGGATCTGGGTCTGCGATCAATGGTGGGATCCAGACAGATTCATCTTTAGATTCCAGCCGATATGAAGAATACGGGTAAGGATCATTTTTTGGATCATTATAACGATAGACTAAGCCACCGGGATATACCGTCCATAAGGCTTGATTGTTATTGGTAAAAGCCATGTGTCCATAATCTCCTGACCAGACCTGTTCCATTGGCATGGAAACATTTGGTTGGGTGATTTCTCCTCGCTGAAATCCTTGATCCTGAGTACCACCATAAACCCAATTTCGATTAAGTTGATCTGTCTGTACATCATAAAACTGTCCGACGTTCAGGCCAATCATGCCAATATTTCCCACATCCTTTACTTCATTATAAGAAATGTTCAGACCACCATGATTACTGATCAATTGGAAAGTTATATCGTCACTGGTTTTGAATTCATTGAAAATCATCATGTCCGCATGCAACTTGTTAACAATGTCATCGTAATAGTCCTGCCATCTGTTCACCTGGATCCAGCTCCTGCCTCCGTCTTCACTCCGAAAACATTCAACGCCACCAATTAGCATTAAGTTAGGGTTAGAAGGAGAAATATAAAGTCCAACCTGCCAGGGATTGATCGGCAATTCACTAAGTTTTTCCCAACTGACCCCTTCATCCTTAGAACGAAAGAGGGTAGTAGTTCTTTCTCCGTTTTCCGAAACTTGATCGAATGCGTATAGAAAAGTACTGTCGGTTGCCGTATGGTAAAAACCTTTTACATTGGCCCGGGCAGAACCAAATGGAAAGTTAGCATTAGGAACTACTTCCAAATCTCCTTGTAGGTTTCGTTTATATATTGTTGCATTAGCAGCATCCAGTTTTTCGATTAAATAAAATTCGGTGGAATGGTGTGGCTGCAGCAATGCAAAATTATTATAGCTATGTGAGCTGAGTTGCCGGAGAGCTTGATAAGATTCTCCCAGATCATTTGATGTATAGAGCGTTAGGTTAGTCCAGTAGCTGGGTTTACTAAATAAATAGACTTGATTGGATCCATCAGTTAGCATGGTTGCTTGGTCAGAGCTTCCATTGCCAGGAATGTTTATCCCAGTTGAAGGCGTCCAGGTAACACCTTCGTCATCAGAGTACATCGGAATCCCAGCACTCATGGCTAACATGCGGCGCTGATCATTAGGAAGAATAATACGTTCAAGAAAGCGGCCCTGGAACTTTAAGTCTTCATTTAGTGGTGTCCATTTCTCATTGTGAGGCGTACCCCGCCAGAGCGTACCTCCAGCCGAGATAAGATAGATCTGGTCGCTCTGCACATCGTATTCAGTGGCAAGAACAGAACCGGCGTTATTGTTACTCCCCACTTCAAACCACTCGCCAATTAATTGACCATTGGCCAGGACTTCTTGTCCGGAACGAAGCGTACTGCGTTTGGCTCTTTGTTGATGTCTGGCTAAACGATTTTCGTATTCGATTTTTTCCCAACTTACCTCAGGAGCACTTTGATGTAATAAGGCAAACCATCGCTCTTTAGCTTCTGCGTTTCCTTCATCTTCCTGAGCATCAGGATTAACCTTTCCAGAAGTGGGAGGTGGAGGAATAGGTGTAGAGTTTTGGCAATTCATAAAGAGGAAAAGACAAAACATGAGACTTCCCATTAAACTTGAGCGCATACCTAATAAGGTAAATTGGTTTTTCATGGCAGGACGTTTTCTAATAATGTCCTGCAAATTACAATATTCTGGCGTTTTGAAATACCTTTTGGTTGTCAAAAAAAGGAATTAAGCTTCTCCAATGTAATTATGAGGTGTGATTAATTTGAGTTCTTCTTTGATTACAGCGTCTATATCCAGGTTGTCCACAAATTCGTGAATGTTTTCCTGAGTTACGATAGCCTTCCCTCTGGTTAATGCTTTCAAAGCTTCGTATGGCTGAGGATAGCCTTCCCGTCGTAGGATGGTTTGAATGGCCTCGGCAACGACCATCCAGTTTTTGTCAAGATCGTCATGCAATTTGGCTTCGTTTAACAGCAGTTTACTCATACCTTTTAGAATGGATTTAAAGGCAATGAGACTGTGCGCAAAGGGGACTCCGAGATTACGAATGACAGTACTGTCTGTTAAATCGCGTTGTAAACGGGAGATAGGGAGCTTGTCTGCCAGGTGAGTAAAAATAGCATTAGCCAGACCGAGGTTGCCCTCTGCGTTTTCAAAATCGATTGGGTTAACCTTATGTGGCATAGCTGAAGAACCCACTTCTCCCTGGATGGTTTTCTGTTTAAAATAATCCATCGAAATATAAGTCCAGATATCGCGACAGAAATCAATAAGAATTGTATTGATCCGTTTCATGGCCATGCACAAACTGGCCAGGTTATCATAATGATCAATTTGAGTTGTAAAGCGAAGCCGCTCTAATCCAAGATATTCTTTCACGAAATGATCTGCAAAATGAATCCAGTTAATAGTGGGATAAGCGACATTATGTGCGTTGAAGTTCCCCGTTGCACCACCAAATTTAGCGGTATGAGGCACTGCTTTTAATTGGGCTAATTGCCGTCGTAGCCGCTCTACGAAAACTCGGAATTCCTTACCCAGGGTCGTTGGAGATGCAGGCTGTCCGTGAGTCCGAGCCAGCATTGGCACACCTTGCCATTCGCTGGCTGCCGCTTCAATAGAATCCATGACTTCCTTGAACAAAGGAAGATAAACCTCCTCTAATGCTGCTTTTAACAATAACGGAACTGCTGTGTTATTAATGTCTTGTGAAGTTAAACCAAAGTGAATGAATTCTTTATCCTTACCAATTCCCATTTGATCGAATTTCTCTTTGAGAAAATATTCGACTGCTTTTACATCGTGATTGGTTGTTTTTTCAATCTTCTTAATCTCTAGTGCGTCAGGAATATTAAAGTTTTCAAAGATGTTATTGAGCAACTCCACCTTATCCATATCAAAGTGAGATAATTGGGGCAATGGATGCTGGCATAAGGCAATAAAGTATTGTATTTCTACAAAGACGCGATACTTGATCAAAGCGTATTCGGAGAAGTATTCGCCTAGTACTTTAGTTTTTTCGTGGTATCTTCCATCGATTGGAGAAATGGCAGTGAGCATAGTAGGAATTGATTAATTGATGATGGGGGCAAAAATAGAAAATTTAAAGGAGAAAGCAGGGACTGTTAGTTACAAGGCAATGGACGTATTTTAGGGATCTGGCTAGAAAAGGAACTAAATGACTAAAAATCAATTAATTTAGTTATTTTTATATTAGTGATATTATTTCTAGTATAGATTTAAACCCTAAGTACCCATGAGACAAGAAGCGATTAGGCCTATCGTCAATGATTTAATTAAGGAATACGATATAAAGCAGTTGGAAAATCTGAAACAGATTGTTAAAGCGACCAAACCCACTCAACTGGTAAGTGATGCGCGTTTGCGAAAGCGTGCGGTGATGCTTTCTAAAGCGGAAGGCCGGGCATCCATTACGGCAAGAGAACGCATATTAGGGATTAACGATTTAGTCGACATGAATTACTTGGTTCGTGCGCTTACTGCCAGCAAATCTGTCTGCCGTATTGTACTGCGGGATGAAAGTTTCCGTGAAGTGGGTTATGCTACAGGTTTCAAGGTTGCTCCAGGTTTATTGCTTACGAACCATCATGTTTTTGACCAGGTAGAAACCGTTCGCAATGCCTTAATTGAGTTTGATTTCGAATTAGATATGAACGGTAACCCAAAGCCGTCTACTCGTTTTTCGCTGCTCGTGGACGATTTTTACCTAACTTATAAAAAGCTGGATTATGCCTTGGTTGCGATAAACCCCATACCAGTTTTCGGAACTGGTCAATTAGACCATTATGGTTTCCTGCGGTTGAATCCTTCTGTTGGTAAGATCAATGTTGGTGAATTTGCAACGATCATTCAACATCCCTCCGGGCAACCCAAACAAGTTGCGCTGCGGGAAAATGAATTGTTGAGTATCGAAGAGAATACCTTGTTATACCAATCCGATACGGCTCAGGGTTCTTCTGGCTCTCCGGTGTTTAATGATTCCTGGCAAGTGGTAGGCTTACATCATACGGGTGTCCCTAAAATGGATAAGGAAGGTAATTGGTTGTTGAAAAACGGTCAGCCAGTTACCCGGTTTGATGATGATTCAGATATAGACTGGATGGCCAATGCGGGTATACGTGCGAGTAGAATTGTAAAACATGTGTTAGATTCTGCACCGGAAGGGCAATGGAAAACCCAGTTTGATCAAGCCTGTTCCGGGCTTATCGAGTCTACGGTATTACCTACAGACGTTATTAGTAACTTACCGGTTCATTCGACGGCCAGCCAACTCAATACTCAACAATTGTCAGTGCCACTACAGCAATCAGTGGTGGATATTCCAATTACCCTTTCCATTTCCCTGGGAAGCATTCAGGTCAAACCCGGACATTCGGAAACTACTGCTGCCAATGGTCAAATATTAGCAAGTAACAATCCTCCAATGGTGCCTACCCGGCCACCAGCTGCCGCTCCTGATAATGTTAAAGGAG
>CBDUIU010000169.1:0-7604 GCA_965367335.1 uncultured Saprospiraceae bacterium | reverse complement strand
TAGCTGATCCCCTTTTTTGACACTGTCTCCTTCTTCAATGTAAAGTGACTCCAATATTCCACCGACAGCAGCATATACATCATACCTGTTTTTAGGTTGGATAGTGGCGGAAGAATAAACAGACTCCGTCAAAGATCGGATTACAGGTTGGGTAGTAGTCCTTTGTTGTTCGCAAGTTGTGCAATTGATCATCACGAAAATACATATGATCAATGAATTGTTGTTAATCATTTAAATCGCCGTTACAGCACGTTTTCGTTTAAAATAATCACATTCTTCAAAAATGATCTTTTGATCGAGAAGTGCCTTGAATTCCAATATGGTAGGTGAAATTAAGAATTGTTCCTGATCCTGGGTTGAAATATCTTTCACGGGTGTGATTTCTTTTAGCTGTTCCAGATCCTCAGGCAGAATAGCCTTTGACATTCTTAAATCCAAATTATCATCCAAAGAGAAGACAATCACTTCCCATTTTAGCTCAGCTAATTTTTTGCTAATGATTTGGTGTCCTCTATAATACCTGACTCGCTGATCTGATCCCAGGTGAAAAATCGTATCTCGTAACACTACATGGGTATGAATGGAATCTCCAATGCGTTCGTAAGGTACAGCTTCCGGCCAACCAACCACGCGAATAGAATCAATACCGATGGTAACATCCTCCATTGCTGAAATGTCTTTCTCTGCTACGATAGCCGCATATTTTTTCTCCTTATAGATGGTAGTAGCATTGGATTTCACAAGCGCACTATCCGAGAGGCAAAGAAAACTACCACGATATACAGGAGAAATATATGGATTATCCACTCCGCCATGAGGTTGAGGACTGGTAAAAACAATCGGCGGCTCTTCACAAGCCGTAAACAATAACATCATAAATAATCCCAGCGGCAAATATTTTAGAAGGTTCATAATACTTGTTTTACCCGCAATCTATTGGGATTGTATAGTAATGAGAGTGAGGAATATCAACACTTTCATTGATTTTTGACACGGATGCTCCGCAAATTTCTTGATTACTTGCAATAAAAACAGACACATGTCAAAATCAGGCCTTCCTCAACCCAAAAACCCGATACCACAAGGTGGTTCTTATGGATGGGTAATTTTGATTTTAATGATTCTCCTGGTAGGTCAGATTTATCTGGTGAACCAGAAGGCGGCGAAGCTTGTCGAATGGAATACGGTTGAATCAGAATACCTGGCAAAAGATGAGGTAGAAAAAATTGTCGTAATCAACCGGGAATATGCCAACATTTACATCAAGCAAGATTTGATTGGAACTGATAGCCATGAAAAGATATATGTGGGTCATCAGGGGCCGCATTATTATGTCAATATTGGTTCGGTAGAGACTTTTGAGCAAAAGCTCAAAGCAGCTACTCAAAAATACCAAATCGCGGACATCCCGGTAAGTTATGTCAAGCAAACCAATTGGTTGTCATCAATTCTTGCATGGGTGCTTCCGATATTCCTGATATTGATCTTCTGGTATTATATTATCTCCCGAGTCAGAGGAGCCGGAGGTATGGGCAATCAAATCTTTAACTATGGTCAATCAAAGGCAAGAGAGTTTCGACAGGAGAATAAACACAAAATCACCTTTGATGATGTGGCAGGCCTGGAGAACGCCAAATTAGAAGTGAGAGAGATCATACAGTTTTTAAAGTCTCCGGAAAACTACACTCGCCTGGGAGCTAAGATTCCCAAGGGAGTGATGTTGGCGGGCCCTCCCGGTACCGGTAAAACCTTGTTAGCAAAAGCAGTAGCAGGAGAGGCTAATGTGCCGTTTTTCTCGATTTCAGGTTCTGAGTTCGTAGAAATGTTTGTAGGCGTTGGAGCTTCGCGGGTAAGGGATTTATTTAAAAATGCTAAAAGTAAATCGCCCAGTATCATCTTTATTGATGAAATTGATGCGGTTGGCCGCAGTCGTGGAAAAGCTTTTTCCCTTCAATCTAATGATGAACGCGAAAACACTTTAAATCAGTTGTTGACGGAAATGGATGGCTTTGAGAGTAATAGTGGAGTTATTGTGATGGCGGCAACGAACCGACCTGATATTCTTGATGCAGCGCTCTTACGTCCTGGGCGATTTGACCGCCATATTTACCTGGAGTTACCCTCTGTTGATGAACGAAACGCCATTTTCAAGGTACACCTGAAACCATTGAAATTAGCGGATGATATTGATGTTGAACACCTTGCTCAGCAAACCCCCGGTTTTTCCGGAGCAGATATTTCCAACATTTGTAATGAAGCCGCATTGATTGCTGCCCGGGACAAAAAGGCTGAAGTGGAAGCCATTGATTTTGACCGGGCGATTGATCGGGTAATTGGTGGTTTAGAACGAAAAGGAAAATTGATTTCACAGGAAGAAAAGGAAATTATTGCTCACCACGAAGCAGGGCACGCATTGGTCAGTTGGTTTTTAGAACATACAGACGATCTGGTAAAAGTGACCATCGTCCCTCGGGGAAAAGCGCTGGGAGCGGCTTGGTACAAACCAGAGGAACGTGTCATTTTAACCGAATCTCAGTTAGCGGATCGGCTGAGTGCATTGTTAGGCGGGCGGGCGGCAGAGTCAATTATCTTTGAAGAAGTTTCCAGTGGTGCCTTGGATGATCTGGAAAAGGCAACTAAACAAGCCTACACTATGGTGGCCTATTACGGATTAAACAAGGAAATGGGAAATGTAAGCTTTTACGACTCCACTGGTCAGTATGAACAGTCCTTGCGGGCTCCATACAGCGATGCGACCGCCCAGATGATCGATCTGGCTGTGCGGGAGTTAATTGAACAAGCGTATATACGTGCCAAGGAAATATTAAAGACACATCGTACTGAATTGATATCTATTGCCCAGCTATTATTGGAAAAAGAAACTATTTTAAACGAAGACGTTCAACGAATTTTAGGGGAGCGCCCGGATTACGATGAACCTATAACAACGAAGTTACAAAAAAGTGCTTAATAAGGGTAGCGTGACAAATACATTTTACAGACTTATTTATTCTCCATTATTTAAAATCCTGCTATAATGAAAAAGATCAAAAAAATATTATTCCCTACGGATTTTTCTGAGTGTGCTAACAATGCATTTGTATATACCATGATGATGGCGGATAAAATGGATGCTGATATCGAGGTGTTACATATCGTTTTTCCGGAAACGGAGCCATTGGACTTTCCGGTTATCGTAACTAAAGCAACGGAAGCCAGAATCGAAGCAGCCAGAGAATCTATGAAAGCATTTGTTGATTTTGGCGTGACATCCGTAGTCGACCAACTAAAAAATGTCCCCAATATTCAATCTGATATTGAAGTTGGTGTGCCGGTAAGTGCCATTGCCCAGGTAGCTAAGCGTGATCAGGCAGACTTGATCATCATGGGTACCGAAGGAGAAAATAGCGCATTGGATAAGTTGATCGGAAGTGTAGCTCAGGGGGTGTTGGGCAAAGCGGAGTGTCCCATCTTAATTATTCCCCAGAATGCGCGATTCCACGATATAGCAACCATAGCTTATGCTACGGATCTCCAGGAATCTGACCCCTTTGAGGTTTGGAAAGTAACCAAGTTGTTAGAACCTTACTCACCAATATTACGCATGGTTCATGTTAATGATGGCCGCGTTCATCAGGAATATGAACGGATGGCGGATTTCAAATCTTACTTCGCGGATAATAGTCCTACTATCCAAACTAAATACCATCACCTGCCCGGCAAAAAAGTAGTAGAGGAATTAAATGAATTTGCCGATACCTATGATGTGGACATCATGGTCATGTATCAGCCCAACCGGGGTTTCTTTGATCGTTTGTTCCACCGTAGTAAAACCAAGCAGATGAGTATGAAATGCCAGGTACCATTGTTAGTGGTCAAGGCTTGAGGGTAAAGTGAAATCATAAAAGTGGTAAACATGAGAACAATAATTTATCTAAGCTTAATTGCATTGTTCTTCCAGGTTAAGGAATTACAATCTCAGCCCAATTGGGTCGGTGAGGTCGATAAAATGGCGAGCCAATACGTTAAGAAGAAAAAGAATAAGGGCTTGGTAGTTGGGATTATTGATAAAGGCCAACATTGGGTAAAAGGGTATGGTGTTACTGAAAAAAATGGTAAAACACCAACTGGAAATACCTTGTTTGAGATTGGTAGCTTAACCAATACGTTTACCGTGTATTTAGCCCTTCGACAAGAATTCGATGCGCACTTCTCATTGATTGACCCGATTAATGATTACTTGCCGGACAGTGTCAACCTAGCCATGTATTACGCTATCGTTTGCCATGAAATCGTTATGGATTCCAAAGAGCCAGATGGACAAAAAGTACCTATCCGGCTCACCTCCTGTAAACCTGAACCTAATCCTTCCGGCCGATCTATTCAGTTTTGCGATCTGGTATCCCATACCTCGGGGATTCCCAATGAACTCTTTAATAACTTCCGATGGCTTCCGTTTGAAGGGGTAAAATTGAAAGCAGCCTCTTGTGTTCCACTTTCCCGGAATCGCTTATTTGAAAAACTTTCCCAGGTAGAGATGTTAGCTGAGCCAGGCTTAAAATACCACTATTCCCAGATGGGTATGGCCTTGTTGGGACACCTGGTCAGTGATATAGCATTTCAAGATTATCAATCGCTATTGCATGATAAATTACTTGGTCCTTTAGCTATGTCTGCTACCCGCCTCAGGCTGGATGCAGCACAACAACCGGAGATGAGTCAGGGACATAATTACAGAGGAAAGGTAGTCTGTCATAATAGTTTTTCAGCCATGGCGCCTGCCGTCGGTTTAAAGTCTACCGCCATTGACGTATTAAAATTTTTATCAGCTAATGTCAATGAAGGGCATGATGATATTTCCAATGTTTTAGCTATGATGAAGCCGGTCAAGGTCAAACAGATCGGAAAGAAGTGGGGGCAAAATGTTGATCTGGCCTCCGGTTGGTTTATAAGTCCAATGGGAAATAATACTGCCCATGAATTATATTGGCAAAATGGCGGAACTGCCGGATTTCGTTCGTTCATGGCATTCGTCCCCGGCACTCAAACCGCAGTTGTCCTCTTATCTAACTCTGCTCAAGGGGTTGATCAAATGGGATATGATCTCATCTCTATGTTACAAAAAACTACCAATACTACCACGATTTCTGCTAGCAAGAAAACTAAGTAATCTCCTTTCTCCTCATTACAAATTATATTTTTTTCCTATTTGTAAAACATTCTAAAAAAAATAATCGTTAGAGCAATTGTTACTTTAGCAAATTATTTTTTATGTTTGTGATGATGCGCGCATCTAAATTCCCCTTAAATACAATCTGGCAATATTAATTTTCATTTTTCTGAGAATTAAAAATTTTCATTCGTTCACCAAAGAATAAAAATAAAATTATTCTTGAGTGGAATGTAGAACTTGGATTAACCTACCCGCATTCCATTAAAACTTATTTTTCACTTATGAAGTCACTCAACATGTGTCTGAGCGTCCTGCTCTTTCTATGTCTTAGCTTTCACTCCAATGCCCAACGTACCTGTGGTCATACGGAACTAATGAATCAGCTAATGCAAAACCCCGATTATCAAAAGGCCCACGAAAAAAAGTTAAATTTATTTAAGCAGTTTAGTGAGCGGGCAGAAACCCGCGCGCTTTGCTCCAATCCAGTAATTATTCCGGTAGCTGTTCATTATCAGGGAGTTAGTAATCCAGATCAAGCCTGTTTGCGCGCCTTGGCTCAAAATCAGATTGATATCTTAAATAATGATTACCACGGAACGAATGCAGATATTACTAACTGGACCAATGGTGCTTCCAGCTCCTTTCCAGGTATCAATTATGCTGAAACTTGTGTAGAATTTTGTATTGCTTCACGCAACCACCCAAGCGGTTTTGGCTTGCTGGATGGTGATCCCGCAGTAACGATCAATCAAACCTCCGGCGATAATGTTGCTCAATTCTCTGGTTACATCAATATCATCGTTAGGAATATTTCCTACCTGGGCTATTCACCTCTTGGAGGTTCCGGTAATGGCGATGCTGTGGTCATTGATGATGATGCCTTTGGTTCCGGAGCCGGTTGTGGCGGAGTTGCTCCGGCTGCTCCTTATAATTTAGGACGTACCTTGACACATGAGTTAGGGCATTATTTGTTATTAGATCATATCTGGGGCCCTGGTGCAGCTAGCTCTCCTAATTGTAATGATAGTGATAATGTCAACGATACGCCGAACCAATCTGAGTCTTATGGGGGATGCCCTTCTGTTGGTGTGAGTTCTTGTAGTTCCACCGATTTACATATGAATTACATGGATTACACAAATGATGCATGTATGTACATGTTTACTGCTGGACAAGCAGCCAGAATGGAAGCCTATTTTAATGCAAACCTGCAAAATGTAATCGCAAATGCTGCGAATGTTTGTGGACCTGGTGGTGGCCCGACTTGCTCAGATGGCATTCAAAATGGTAACGAGACCGGCGTTGATTGCGGAGGCTCCGATTGTCCTGCCTGCCCGGTTGCTTGTACAGATACAGAAGTAACGTTAACATTGAATTTTGATAACTATCCTGAAGAGACCAGCTGGGATCTCAGAAACTCCAGTGGTACTGTGCTATATTCCGGAGGTACTTATCCTAGTCAGCCGGATGGCTCAACGATTACAGAAACGTTTTGCCTGGTGGATGGCTGTTATGATTTTACGATTTACGATAGTTATGGTGATGGTATTTGCTGTTCTTATGGAAATGGCTCTTACAACCTGACCGACGGTGGAGGAAATGTACTGGCTTCTGGTGGCCAATTCACGAATTCAGAAAACACTAATTTCTGTGTTGGTGGTGGCCCTAATCCTACTTGCTCTGACGGCATTCAAAATGGTAATGAGACGGGCGTTGACTGTGGCGGTCCCGATTGTCCTGCCTGCCCAACTTGCTCAGATGGCATTCAAAATGGTAATGAGACGGGCGTTGATTGTGGCGGTCCAGATTGTCCGGACTGCACCAATCCAACCTGCGTTGATGGCATTCAAAATGGCAACGAGACAGGCGTTGATTGTGGCGGCCCTGATTGCCCAGCTTGTCCAACTTGCTCTGACGGTATTCAAAATGGTAACGAGACGGGCGTTGATTGTGGCGGTTCCGACTGTGCGCCTTGTGGCGGTGGTGGCTGTACAAATCAGGTTGTAAGTGACTGGAACTTTGAAAATGGATGGGGTATCTGGAATGACGGAGGCTCTGATTGCCGACGGAGCTCACAGGATGCTAACTATGCCAGCTCCGGGAGCTACTGTGTACGTCTGAGAGACAATACCAGCACTTCTACCACTACTACTGATGTTCTGAATTTAGCTAACTACGAAGATCTTACTATAGCGTTTAACTACTATGCCAGAAGTATGGAAAACAATGAAGACTTTTGGTTACAAATCTCTACCAACGGCGGTTCAAGTTATACTACAATCGGCCAATGGAGTAGGGGTACAGACTTCCAAAATAATTCCTCTAATTCGGGATCTGTAACTGTTCAAGGGCCCTTTAGCAGTAATACACGTATTCGTTTCCGTTGTGATGCATCCGGCAATTCAGATTGGATATACCTTGATGATATTAG
>CBDUIU010000168.1:0-7627 GCA_965367335.1 uncultured Saprospiraceae bacterium | reverse complement strand
CATTTCATTATCTAAAAACCACCTCCGTAGCGCCATATCCGAACCTCGCATGGTATTCATTTCTAAAAGTGGCCACACGGTAATCGCTGATTAATTTAGAAGCAATACTATCTCGCAATTTTCCTTTACCCAGACCATGAATAACAAAAATGCGATCCACACCAAGGGCAGAGGCTTTATCCATGTATTGTTCAAAATGTTTAAGTTGTGTCCTAAGAATATCAGCATTACTTAGTTTGCGATGATCGGTTACTAGTTTTTCAATATGCAAGTCAATTTCTCCGGTAAAATTAGCTAATTCGCTAACTTCATGTAAGTCATCAGGAGTATGTGACGAATGTTTTGGTGTTGTCTTTCGCTGTGTATATGTTCGCAAATCTTCGGAAGTTGTATCGTGTTGACCCAACTTTTCAAATACTACATAATGATGGACAGGTCGATTGAGTAGGGGAGCTATTCTTACTTTTTTAAAGAATTGCTTGGCACGGATCCGCAAGCGTTTATCCTGTTGATAGCCACTTCCACTAGTAGTCATTTCCCAACATGAGATTTCTATTTCCGGGCTATCATTTAACTGGTCCATGGTCATCGTACCAAGTTCAAGGTAGGAGAGACTAGAGAGTTTATTGTTTGTTCGATGTTTGAGCGCTCCACTGAGGAAGAGGCTAAAAGTGAAAATAATATCTGAAGCAGTATCATTAAGCAGAAAAATGCGGTAATGGCTAACTTGGTCCAAATGATCATGAATTGGATCAAATGCGATTTGAATGCCCAATCGTTCAGAAGGTGCTTTTGTCGCCGTCCCACTAATAATGGTATTTGAGGGTTGAGCAGAAGATTGCATAACTGGTTTACGGAGTTGTTCCTGGTATTCATCTTCCCGTAGAATATCTTCCAGAAATACCGGGATCTCATCTCCATCGTCCAACTGTACTTCTACCATTCCACCTTCGAGGTGATCATTCACTCGACCAGCCAGGCCAGTATGTTTAAGAACAACCCGAGTACCGATAGCGTATAGCATGTTTTGTAATTTAACCTCCTTAGATAATGAGAAATGAGAGAGACACAAAATTTATAATGAGCAAAGGTAATGTATTGGGATAAGAATTCTGTTTTTCCCTACATTTGTTCCATGAATCTACGTTGGAAAATTGCTCAGGCTGTTGAAATAAAATGGTGGAAAAATTATTTAAAGGATAAAAACAAGCAGGAATACCTGAGTTGGAAGCAAAACTATTGGCAGCAGTTTTTGGAAAAGACGGCATTAAAACCGGAGGCTAATGCTCGTGTTTTGGATGCTGGATGTGGACCAGCCGGCATTTTTATTATCCTTACCCAACAAGACGTAACCGCTATTGATCCACTATTGGATCGCTATGCGGAAACTTTACCTCAGTTTAATATGGCAGATTACCCGACGGTTGATTTCCGCCAAACCTCTTTGGAAGATTTTGAAAGTGAGCAGGGCTATGATTATATTTTTTGTTTAAATGCGATCAACCATGTAGCCGATATAAATGTGGCGATGGATCATTTAATAAGTGTGCTAAAGCCGGGAGGAAAAATCGTCTTATCAATTGATGCACATAACCATGCCTGGCTAAAGCGCCTGTTTCGTTGGTTACCTGGGGATATTTTGCATCCACATCAATATGACTTAGAAGAGTATAGGGCTATGCTAATGAAAAGAGGATGTGAGATTAATAGTTCATTTTTGCAAAAAAAAGAATGGATATTTAATTATCATGTAATGGTAGCTACCAAATAATTCGATGCTTTTGTCGCTTAATATAGGTCCGGATATTTAGCCAGAACGCCATAAATAAATAGATCAAAACAGGTGATCCTAAGGTTGCAAATGATAGATAAATGAAGTACAACCTCACTGTTGGAACGGATACGCCCATTTTTTCTCCCAAGTAGCTACACACGCCAAATGCATAACGTTCAAAGAAGTTTTTTAAAGATTCCATGAGGGTATTTTTTATGCTAAAATTACAAAATTATTGACAAAATTTAAATCATATTCTAACTTTGATTCACGCGTTGGTTTAGATTTAGTGTCAAAAAAATGGAGTGAAAATCTTATATCAAAAATATTACTTAGTTAATATAGGAATAATTTCTCTTTTTGCTGTTTATTTTCTAGATTAGCACCTGCAGGAAACTCCTTTCCAGCAACTTCTTTGTTTTGTCCCAATAACTGCATTTTTAGAATTATATCCAAGTCTATATCACTAAGGATAGGGTATATCTTTTATTTCGAAAAAGAGATATGCAAACATACAGCTTCTTGCTACTTGGTGATGTTAGGTTTTGAGATATAGTACGTTGCCCTATAACTACGATAAATCTACTTCTAGGTAGAGACATATAGTAGTTAGTATTAGCGATGTACTATCAGAATAATTGTAGCGCCCGAAGTAGGTTTAATCATTAAACAGTTTTTGGGATGAGGTGTCCCTTCCTGCTCTTGAGGGCAGGAAAGGGACTTTTTTTTGTGGAAGAAGTTGGATAGGTAATTATTAATCTCTCTAGATCTTCGTTTTATCACTTTTAATACTACTCAGTACCGGTGATTCTATGTTTAAGACAGTCGTAGAAGTGACTTCTGTCTCTCCATTGTCTTGAGCAGTTTGTAATTTAACTTCGTAATTGCCGTGTACATTGTAGGTATATTCAAATGTCGCTGTTTCAATTACTTCCTGGTTGCCATCACCGAAGTCGATGATATATTGTTGTTTTGCTTCAAAGCCTTGAATAAAAAACGCTAATTGGTTGCCGGTTTCTTGTGAACCAATTACAGCTAATTCAATCGGTAGTTGTACAGGAGGTTTTGCCTCTGTTTTTCTTTTGACGCGTTTGGTCTTTTGCTTTTTCTTCTTTGTCTTTCCAGGCATTAGCTTTGCTGTTTGCTGCTTGGAAAAGTTCGAACTGGTTAAGCGTATGTTTACAGCCTCTTCGCCAGAGGGTTGGCCAAATGCAGTCTTCGGAACATAGTAAAGCCCAAACAAGCCTCCTAGAATCAGAATGAGTGTCAGAAAGCTATCTGTCTTCATTCCTTTCGGGCTATTTTCGGCATAATTGTTTGTTTCATCGTGTGATGAAGTAAATCGGTTGTTGAGATGATCCATGGGTAAATATAATTAGTCCAAATAAACGGTTGATATAGTCAAAACTTGTTTAGGGGGGACAATTAATATTACGCAAGCGTGTTTTTTGGGAATAGGAGACTAAAAGAATTTTCTTAAAATAAAATAAGAATGGGATAAAAGGGGAGATCACATTCTTAGTAGACTGCTTATGTGGGGAGAGCATTTAATTTACGGTATCTGACCGTCAATTAGGGTATAAAGATAATTTAAAAATATATAAAAATCAAGAAAATTAACCCTTTTAGGGTAGTTTTGGGAAAGGAAATTACCTTATCAGCGAGTTATGTATTTGATAATTTGCCTATACGATGGATCTAGAGAGGGAGAATCGATCTAATCAAGCAGATAGCACTATGGTTGGCAATTTGATTTACCATTTCAATGATAAATCAAATTGCCAAGATAGGATAAGAAAAGGCATTGCCTTGTTAGGGCCTAATGGAGGAATAAGAAAAATAGGGTGATAACTACCTATAATGTAGCTATTTCTTCACCATATTGATCTTTGTCTTTTGGTAATAACAACCAAAGTTTACCATAGTGGTGGGTAGCCGTAGCCTTACGACGACCTTGGCTTCCTGGTCCCATATAGAGGTCTACGTGGCCTGGACCTTTAATAATGCCACCAATGTCTTGTGCTAATAATAGTCGGTATTCATGACGAATCACGCTATTGTTTTTACGGTTGATAATGGGCACTTTGGCCAAGAGACAGCTGCCCAATGGAATATAGCTGGGGTCAACTGCTATGGAATAGTCAGGTGTTAAAGAAGCCATTCCTGCTCCAATTGGATTAGATCTCTTTGGCGTAAAGAAAACATACGAAGGATTGTGATACATCACTTCTTCTAATAACTCAGGTTGACCTTCAAAAAAACGACGGATAGCCTGAATGGATACTTTTTCTTCTGTGGTGTAACCTTTGGATATCATATAGCGACCAATACTGCGATATGGGTGACCATTATTACCATCATGAGCAAATAACTCTCGGTGGCCATCTTGGTATTCTACTATTCCAGATCCTTGTACTTGCATGAAGTAGATGTCTACCAGATTACTGGCATAACCTAAGACTTCTGCTTTCTCTTTCAAAACTCCTTCTTTTTCAATTTGTTCTCTACTCGGCAAACGACCTTCCCAATCCGCCGGTTTAGCATAGATAGGGTACTGAAAATAAGGCCCTTGAGTCTTACTGATCTTTATTACGGGCGTATAATAGCCTGTAAAGTAAACATTACCATTACCATCGCGACCTTTGATCAGATAGGCATCTAGCATATCGCTAATATCTGTATCGCCGGACTTGATTTTATCCAGTAAAACTTCTACTGTTCTGGCTAACTGAATTGAATTGATGGAAAGGTTTCCTTGCGACTCAATACCTCTTCTTTGGTTGTATTTGAGCACCTTCAATTGTTTGCGCAATCCCATGACCAACTCCTGAGTAATATCGACAGGGAGCGTTAAGGATGGTGCTTCTATTTTGGTGTATAAATCAACCAAATTCATATCCCGTGTATCCGAACCATTAGACTTAAAGTCATAAGCTTCGACGACCGAGGAGATAGTTGTGTCACTGGAAGTGAGTGAAGTGGCGTCTGCTGTAACTTGATCTGAAGTGTGACAGGCAGACACTAGCGTAACTGCTGCTAATAGCAGCGGGGAGGATGATATTTTGTTCATGGGTTCCTGTGGGTTTTGGGATCGTTTCTTGTTTCTACTATAGGGATTAATAAATACTAATTTCTAGGGATATAAACGCAAAGGTAATCCAATGTAGATGGGTAGGTAGTGACAGCATTCCTTTTTTTTCAAAAAGGCTAAAAATTTAACACTTCCTTAACGGTTGAAGGGAGGGATTTAAGGTTTAGCCACTTTTTTTAACATTAAAAAATCCCTTTTTTAATAAATATTCCTATATTGTAGGCTTATTTATCTCTCCGCATTATTTTTACACACAATATCACTACTAGCTACCAACTTTTAACCGGTTGTTTCCGTGTTTTTTAGCGATCTGTGCTGTCACTATTCTATTCTATCCCAAAAGTCTGATTTTCTTTGATTAGCTGGATATTGATGCTAGCCTATTTTTTACGCTTTGGTTATACTCACACCTGGGTTTACGGTAATCTGTATGTGCAGTATCAAGTCCAAAATGTCAACAAATTAATATGAACAAACCACAACCTTTTATCCTCGGACTTTTGATATTATTTATTGGATTGCTGAGTTATGATTTGCAAGCCCAGCCTGCTGACTTTTCTGACCGTTTATTTGTTGGTGGTTTTAATCAGGCTGTTGGAATTACCTTTGATCTCAATGGTAGAATGTTTGTTTGGGAAAAGGCAGGAAAGGTTTGGATTGTTGATGATGGTATTAAAGCTCAGCAACCCCTGATCGATATTAGTGAAGAAGTTGGCGGTTGGCGGGACTTTGGGCTGGTAGGATTTACACTTGATCCTGATTTTCTGAGTAATGGATATATATACCTGTTGTATATTGTAGACAGACATCATCTTCTAAATTTTGGAACTAATCAATATAATGCCAATACCAACGAATATTTCAATGCGACCATCGGACGCATCACGCGTTATCAAGCAGAAGTAGCTACCAATTTTACAACCGTAGATTACTCAAGTAGAACCATCTTATTTGGAGAAAGCCCTTCTACCGGAATGCCGAGCTTACACGAATCACATGGAGTAGGCTCTTTGGTTTTTGGAACGGATGGAACTTTGTTGGCTACTTTAGGTGATGGGGCTAGTTATGGATCTGTGGATCAAGGTTCTGCAGGTGAAACCTATTACAATGCAGGGTTGGTTAATGGTATTATTCGTCCGGATGAAAATGTGGGTGCTTATCGTTGTCAAAAGCTGAATTCCTTTAATGGAAAAATCCTTCGACTCGATCCCACCACCGGTGATGGGGTGCCGAGTAACCCTTTTTATGATCCGGGGAATCCCCGTTCACCTCAGTCTAGAATTTGGTCTTTAGGTGTGCGTAATCCTTACCGAATGGCCCAGAAACCAGAAACAGGAAGTCATAATCCCGCAGATGCTGATCCCGGTGTTTTTTATTTCGGCGATGTCGGTTGGGCTACACGCGAGGAACTTAATGTCGTTTCGCAGGCTGGACAAAACTTTGGCTGGCCTAAATATGAGGGGATGACTTTTCAGCCTGGATATAACAATCCGACCTATACACCAGCAACACACGAAAGACCAAAAGTAGATTGGCGCAATGGTTCTCCTAGAGTTTTGATAGATGGCAATATCTATAATGTTGGCTCTGCTCAATTTCCAGGACCAACTTTTGATGGCAATGCATCTACCGGAGGGGTCTGGTATACAGGTGATGATTTTCCCGCGCAATATAAAAATACTTATTTTCACGCTGATTATGGACAGGGTTGGATACGGAATTTCTCTTTTGATGTGAATCATAATCCTACCGCAGTGCGAGACTTTATTAGCGGAGCCGGGGCAATGGTTTGTTTATCAACTAGTCCGACGGAAGGTGGTTTGTATTATGTTAGCTACCCCGGAGAAATTAGAAAGGTATCTTATACTGGTGGGGCCAATCAACCGCCACAAGCCAGCATTGAGGCTGATGTCATTTATGGCCCCGGGGATTTGACTGTTAATTTTACTGGTGATCAATCGTTTGACCCGGAAAATGGAAGCTTAACTTACCTTTGGAATTTTGGAGATGGTACTGCTAATTCAACGGAGCCAAATCCGCGGCATACCTTCAATGCCGGATCAGGTAACCCGGAATCCTTTACTGTTAGTTTGACTGTTACGGATAATCAAAACCTCACTGGAGTAGAAACGATCAAGGTTTTTCTCAACAATACTCCTCCAATCATCCAGTCTGTTTCTATTGATAACCTCAATAGTTTTTCTCACACAAATAGCACTAACTTAAATCTTAATGCAACGGTCAGTGACGCTGAACACCCGAATACTAGCCTTTCTTTTGTCTGGCAGACTTCGCTCTATCACAATAATCATAGTCATGATGAAGCAATAGATAACAATGTGAGTACAACTACTATTCTCAGCCCTTTAGGCTGTGATGGCGTAACTTATTGGTACCGGATCACCTTGACTGTTACTGATCCGGAAGGCTTGTCTGCTTCCTATATTAAAGACCTGTACCCCGATTGTTCTGGCAGTATTCAGAATATTAGTTTTGCTACGATTCCGGATAAATTTACGAGTAGTTTACCATTTCCCATTTCAGCTTCTTCCAGTTCTGGTTTGCCAGTAACTATTTACAGAGTGGAAGGTCCGGCCACCCTGGCTGGCGGTCAGGTAACGTTAAATGGTCAACCGGGAACAGTTACCTTTAGAGCAGTTCAAGGTGGCAATGGAATCTTTCAACCCGCTATTCCGGTAGAACGATCCTTTCAGGTACGGAAAGCCGGAGGAACGCCGTCAGGTTGTAGTGCAACCGGAGAT
>CBDUIU010000167.1:0-7639 GCA_965367335.1 uncultured Saprospiraceae bacterium | reverse complement strand
TCCTCTTTTTATTCTGGACAATCACACATCTGGGCAGAAAGCTGGTTCAGAATGTTGAACAGCCATCTGCAGCCGGACTGGTAGCCATTCTGGGAGCTGGATTTGTCGGCGGTATGGCCTATACTTTTTCTGATTCATTCTGGTTTTCAGCGGTTGAAGGAGAAGTATATGCGATGTCAACATTTTTCACAACCTTGACCCTGTGGTCAATGATGCGTTGGTATGAGTTACCAAACAGTGATGATGCAGACCGCTGGGTAGTTTTTACGATATACGCCGCTGGTTTGTCGATTGGCGTACACTTATTAAGCTTGCTTACCTTTCCTGCCTTGGCGCTTTTCTACTATTTCAAAAAATATAAAAATCATACTATAAAAGGTATGGCAATAGCTGCGGCTATTGGGGTCGCATTCATTGTTGTTATTCAATCCTTTATCATTGTAGGTATTCCGACACTTTGGTCCTACCTGGAGTTGTTTATGGTGAACAGCATGGGAATGCCACAACATAGTGGTTTGATCCCTCTTGCAATAATCATCGGTGCCGTGGTAGCTTATGGTTTATATTATGCTCACCAAAAACAAAACGGTTTATTACAAAAATTGATCGTGGCGTTAACCTTGGTGATGATCAGTTTTACCACCATTGGTGTGGTGGTCATCCGGGCAAATGCCAACACGCCGATCAACATGAATAACCCTAGTGATGCAATGCGCTTGCTTCCCTACTTAAACCGGGAACAATACGGCGAACGACCCTTGCTTCGTGGGCCGCATTTTAATACTGCTATCACTAGTGTAAAAACAGAAGATCGCTATGGGTATGTGGATGGAGAATATATTGTCGTGGATCGCAAAGCAGAATATGAGTTTGATAAAAATAAACAGATGCTTTTCCCTCGAATGGGGCATATGGACGATGCACGTAAACCCTTATATAAAAGATGGATGGGAGGGAAGAATGGTGATCCTACCATGGTGGATAACCTCAGCTTCTTTTTTAATTATCAGATAAATTGGATGTACGTCCGTTATTTCATGTGGAACTTTGTCGGACGACAAAATGGAGCCCAAGGCTTCTTTCCACAAGATAAAACTTCAGGAAACTGGCTCTCTGGAATTGGTTTTATTGATAGTGCCAGGCTTTATGATCAAAGCAACTTACCTTCCAATATAAAAAATGATCAAGGAAGAAATACGTATTATTTCCTCCCGCTGATCTTTGGATTAATAGGCCTGTTTTGGCACTATAAAAACAACCGGGAAGATTTCATGGGGCTATTAGCGCTATTTATTATTACCGGGATCGGGATCATCGTTTATTCGAACCAACCTCCAAATGAGCCTCGTGAAAGGGATTATGTCCTCGTTGGCTCCTTCTTCACCTTCTGTATTTGGATGGGAATGGGGGTAATACAGATTTATGAATTATTAAAAAACAAAACTAATCTAAAAGGTGTAACTCCTGCCGCTGTAGCTACTGCACTGGTATTGATTGCTCCTTTATTAATGGGTACACAAAATTTTGATGATAACAGTCGTCGTCATCATACTGCTTCCCGTGATTATGCCAGCAACTTTCTCAACTCATGTGAAGAAAATGCGATCATTTTTACTTATGGCGATAATGATACCTATCCACTTTGGTACGCCCAAGAAGTTGAGGGCATCCGTACCGACGTAAGGGTGGTCAACCTAAGCTTGATTGCCGTAGATTGGTATATCGAACAATTGCGTCGTAAGGTTAACAATTCTCCGGCCATCAAAATGTCCTTGTCTTCAGATGTTTTACGTGGATATAAGCGAGTACAGGTTCCGGTTGATCCTTTCAAGAAGAGCAACCCGGAAAGACCTATGAATGTATATACTGCCTTGAAGTTTGTTGCGGAAGACCATCCACTACAAACGCAATCCGGGAATCCATTGGAAAGTTATTTACCTTCGAAATACCTCACATTACCTGTAGATAAAAACCGAGCTATTGCTACTGGTTGGATACAATCTAATGACACAGCCGGTTTAGTTAATTCTATTGACCTGAATATTGGCAAAGGTTACTTGCTTAAAGGAGATCTGGCAGTGCTGGATATCATTGCGAATAACGTTTGGGAGCGCCCCGTATATTTCGCGGTAACTTGTCGTCAAGAGTCGCTACTCGGCTTACAAAGCTATACCCAGTTAGAAGGCTTGGCTTTACGCATTGTCCCCTTTAAAAACACTGGCGATCGTTTGTTTGGTATGATTGGCAATGGCCGAGTCAACGTAGATGCGGTTTATGATAATATCATGAATAAGTTTAGATGGGGTAATTTTGATAAAAAAGACTTGTTCGTTGACCGTAGTTATGGCCCTACGATCCAGACTACGCGCTATACTATCCTACGCGCTGCCCGCGAATTGATGGCTAAAGGAGAGAAACAAAAAGCTGCGGATTTAGTGAACAAGTATTTTGAAGGTTTCCCCAATATGAATTTCACCTACGATCCAAGCATGGTGTTATTCCTTGATATTCTGGTACAAGCTGGTGACGTAGAATCTGCAAAAAAAGAACTGCGAACGCTCTCTACAGTTACCCGGGAATATTTAGACTTTTTCAATACACTAACACAAAGTGAGATAAAATCAGGATTTGAAGGGGATATGAATTCTTACACTCAGGTCCGGGGTGATATTTTGCGACTGGCAAAAGAAATGAAAGATCCCGCATATGAAAATGAAATTAAAGCACTTTTAGGAGAAGGTGAACCGTTACAAGATTAAGTCGTTTAATAACTGGGAAAATAATTGAGAAAACATGTCAAAAACAATTGCCATTGGTAGTGACCATGCTGGATTTGAGTACAAACAAATCTTGGTAGACTATCTGAAAAACGAAGGGTATCAAGTTGATGATGTGGGTCCTTTTTCTGATGACTCCGTTGACTACCCTGATTTCATTCATCCGGTTGCGGATAAAGTTGAAGAAGGGAAGGCAGCCCTTGGTATCATTCTCTGTGGTAGTGGTAATGGTGCCGCCATCACTGCTAACAAACATAAAAACATTCGTGCGGCTATCGCTTGGAACGAAGAGTTGTCTGCGCTAGCTCGTCAGCATAATAATGCTAATATTTTATCTATTCCGGCTCGTTTTGTCAATAAAGAACTGGCTGTCTCAATGGTGGATGTCTTCTTACAAACAGCGTTTGAAGGAGGCCGTCACCAGAGAAGAGTGGATAAAATGACGGCTTGTATGTAGCAATTTAGCGGCTTACTAAGCCCAGGCAAAAGCAATAATTCTATAAAATGAATTTTATGAAACGTTATATTAAACTAGCTGGCACCCTTGGGTTGCTGGCTTTTGTTGTACTATTACAAGCGCAGAGTGCGGATGCAATTATAAAGCCATCCAACTCATCTTCAGCTACTCCAATTAATCCCCTTCCCTTAGCCCAAACCATTACCAAGACCGACCTGGAAAAACATTTGACGGTCATTGCTTCTGATGAATTTGAAGGCCGGGAAACCGGGACTGAAGGGAATCGAAAAGCCGCCGAATACATCGCCAGTGTTTTCCAAGGTATGGGCTTACCTCCTATGGGAGATAATGGTAGTTACTTTCAACGGATCTCTTTCTCCTGGACCATGTGGTCTGAAATAGGGATGGAAGTTAACGGGAAAACCTATAAACACCTGTGGGATTTTATGGCCTTTCCTGCACAGAATGCGGAGCTGGGCACTTTAGAAACAAATGAAGTCATTTTTCTGGGTTATGGGATCGAAGATAAAAAGTACAGTGACTATAAAAATGTTAATGTAAAAGATAAGGTCATCTTAATTTACAAGGATGAACCTTTAAATAAGAAGGGGAAATCTAGAATAACTGGTAATGAAACCTACTCAGACTGGACTACGGATCCTTTTAAAAAACTGGAACTAGCAAAAGCTAAAGGAGTAAAAGCGGTTCTGATCATCGAAAACGAAATGCCAAAAATTCTGGCGGAAAACCGTCGTAAACTCATTGGCCCTACGATTTCTTTAGGGGATGACAATAAAAAAGGAGAACAGTTAGCCAATCACTGTTATATCTCCACAAACATCGCTCGCGATTTAATGGGAGATAATTTTAAGAAAGTTGTTAAAACAAGAAATAAAATTAAAAAGAAAGGTAAAAGCAAACCCGTTTCTTTAGCTGTTGATTTTAAATTAAATATGTCAAAAAACGAGCGTAGTATCGCCGGTGATAATGTCTTAGGTTATGTGGAAGGAACAGATCCAGAACGCAAAGATGAAGTTGTGGTAGTAACGGCCCACTATGACCACCTTGGCAAACGGGGCAACGACATCTTTAATGGAGCAGACGATAATGGCTCGGGAACATCAACCGTTTTAGAAGTAGCAGAAGCTTTTGCGCAAGCGAAAAAACAAGGAAATGGCCCACGACGTAGTGTGCTCTTTATGTTAGTAACGGGTGAGGAAAAGGGCTTGCTAGGTTCAAAGTATTACGCAGAGCGCCCGGTTTTTCCAATTGAAAATACCGTAGCAAACGTTAATGTGGATATGGTTGGCCGGGTAGATAAAAAACACGAAGACAACCCCAACTATATTTATGTTATTGGTTCGGATCGACTCAGTACCGACTTACATAACATCAACGAAGACGCTAATCAGCAGTATACCCAACTAACCTTGGATTACACCTATAATGCTGAAGATGATCCTAACCGTTATTACTATCGTTCGGATCATTATAATTTTGCGGAAAAAGGAGTCCCCGCCATTTTTTATTTCAATGGTACTCATGCTGACTATCACCGCACCTCAGACACTATCGAGAAAATCAATTTCGATAAAATGGAAAAGATTGGCAAATTGGTTTTCCATACCACCTGGGAATTAGCCAACCGGGATGAGCGCATTAAAGTGGATGTAATAGATGAAAAATAAATGAATTTTTAATAAAAAGAAGGGACGCAAATTTCAAAATTTGCGTCCCTTCTTTTTATCCGCCTCTTTCCAACGCTCCTAATTTACAATCACAAACTCCGTACGACGGTTATTTTGTCTTCCCTCATCTGTTTCATTATCATCAATTGGCTGTAGTTCTCCGTACCCTTTAGCTGACAACCGACTTTGTGCGATTCCATTTGTAACCAAATAATTTAACACGGCATTTGCGCGATTATCGGATAAGGTTAAATTGGCTTCATCTTCTCCCACGTTATCTGTGTGCCCACTAATTTGAATTTTCATTCCAGGGTTTTCTTCCAGCAATTGTTTCAAGCGATCTAACTCTACAAATGAAGCCGGTCTTAATTCAGAAGAACCCGTATCAAAAAATACATTCTTTAGGATAACTGGCTTACTTGCTATCGGTTTATCATCCGATGCGGCTTCGGGGATAGGCTGTAATTCTATTTCCAGAAGAAATGGATCCTTTAGGGTATTTTTATTTGATAAAGCAAAGTTTTCTGAGTGAAATAAATAACCTTCTTTATTCACATTAAGCGCATAGTCTTTGCCCGCCGGTAAACATACCAGAAATTCTCCGGCCTTATCCGTGCTACCTTCCAAATGAGCTTTGTTTTCCGGTAAAATAATAAAGTCCGTTTTAGCAACTAAGGGTCGGCGGGTTTTGGCATCAATTACTTTTGCTTGAACATAAGTAACTGCTTGAGGTCGGGCAGCTTCGTATAACTCAAACTGATACAAGTCTGTGTCTGCTTTTTTACTATTAGGATCATCAAAAGCTGAAGCTCCCGCAGCCGGGTCTTTAGCGTCACTAGCGAAGTAAGCTGTTTTACCATCAAGACTCACGATTAAGGCACCTTCGTTTGCAGGTGTATTAATCGGATAGCCTAAATTTTGAGGCTTCCCCCAGGAGCCATCCTCCTGACGACGAGAAAAGAACAAATCGTGTCCGCCAACTCCGGGATGACCATTTGACATAAAATATAGCGTTTGTCCATCCGCATGAATAAACGGTGCTTGCTCGTCCCTTTCTGTATTGATGGTTGGGCCTAAGTTTGTTGGAACTCCCCATTGTCCCTTTTTATTTCGTTCACTCACCCAAAGGTCTTTTCCTCCTTGACTTCCCTCTTTACGATTACTGGAGAAAAATAAAAACCGTCGGTCAGGTGAGATGGACGGCTGAGACTCCCACGCACGACTACTAACGGGGTGTCCTACATTTGCCGGCTTACTCCACTCTCCCTTATCCAATTCGGAAAAAAACAAATCACAGCTCCCTAAACCTTCCCGGCTATTACAAACCGTGAAGACGATATATTTACCATCAGCTGAAATTGATTGCGCCCCTTCATTCTCACGAGGTCGATTCAGACTGGTGATGGGTTTTCCTTCTTGCCATTGACCGTCAATAAATTGGCTGACATAAAAATCCTCCTGGCCGCGAGTGAGTTTCGTATAGATCATCGTATTACCATCCGCAGTAATTGCTGGCAAATATTCTGCTTCCTCTGTATTAATTAAGTTTCCCAGGCTTTCGGGAACAAAGGGCACCGGATTTTGCATCGCTTCGGCTAAAAAGCTGAGATCATCAACATATTTTTGAGCTTTTTCTACTAACGATGCACTACGTGGTTTTTGATTAATGAATTGCTTAAAATGTTCCACGGCCTCATCAAATTTATCTTGTTTCATTTCGGCAAAAGCCAATGAATACCAAACCTTTTTGTTATAATCCGGAGCTAGCGTAATAACTTTTTCAAAACCTGCTTCAGCTTTTTCATATGCTTTTTGTTCATAGTAAATCCCTGCAACCTGTAACTGGACGTCAATGAAGTTGGGTTCTTCTTCTAAAGCCTTATTGAAAACTTTCAACGCATCATTTAACTTTCCGCTAAAACTCAGTTTTCGTCCTTCTTCATAGTATTTTTTTGCTTTTCCCTTAACGGTCTTCTTGGTAACAATTGTATTTCCTGGCTGTGCAGACAGACAGGTAACCAAAAGACAAGATAGTAGTAAGCTAATTATAGGTTTCATCGAATCCAAGGTTTAGTATAAAACAACAGTCTCATAACGTTACAATAGCTATAAAGATATGAGACTGCACACATAATATATTCCAAAATCTATATAGTATTATTTCTCCTGGAATGCCCTTAGCAAAAAAAGTCTTTTACTTCACCAGTTTCAGGCGGATATTCCAGTTGATATTTTCTGGAGAACGGACACTATAGGGCTGCCACTCATTATCAGAGCTTTGAAAAAGCCAGTCTCCATCCTGGACACCAGAGCCTGGTGCATCACAGCCAATGATTTGTAAGTCTTGGGGTTCAGCATGTTCAAACTCCACTGCAACCCAGATATCTTCACCACTAACTACTAAATCTCGGGTAATTGTATGTTCATGCCAGCTAGCTTCATTAATGCTGTTGGTGAGGTCTGCCGTATAAAGCGCAGGACTTCCCGGAACTACTGCCGTACCCGCTGGATAAATTTTAAGAATGCAACGATCAGGAGGCGTTCCCATCCAAAACCTTACCTTATCCATTTTTTTCCCAACATGAGGAGTAGTCAGGTTAGCACTAAATCGTACCGCAGCTTCGTAAGTTCCTGCAGCCAAAGCAGGTGCAGATTCATTATTGCCGTCCAGGTTCAATGTAACACTATCATCATCATCGCCACAGGAAAAAAGGCCA
>CBDUIU010000166.1:0-7682 GCA_965367335.1 uncultured Saprospiraceae bacterium | reverse complement strand
AAATGGAAAAAGCCTGACCATTGATCGCTGCCTTGGCTTTAGCAAAGTCCAGGAGCTTGCTGAAGTCGGCTTTCATTTGAGCGCCAACCTTGGCTTGAGTGGTATCTCTTTTAATACCAAGATAGGTGCAACCGGCATAATTGCCATTTCCTTTAAAATCCAAGGTCGAGCTTACCTTTCCTGCTTCTATGTATTCTTTAAGCATGTTTAAGCCCCGCATATAATCCGAACTGATAAATGCGACCATCTGCTTTTTCATCCAAAACATAAAAAAAGGTAAGCTGCTGTCCATCGTCCAGGAAACCCGGGTACTGTCGCCTTCGGGTTGGCAAAGGAAGGCAACCTTAGAGCTGGATTTCCAGGGCTTGAGGAAAGTTAGATCATAATCGATTTGGTTGGGAGGGGACTCATTGGTAATCGACATCTTCCCGGATCCTACCCGTTTACCTTCCCATTCATAATACTTTCCATCCTCCCGGATCGTCACCTTTGCTTCTGGCTCGCAAATTAACCAGGGCGACCACGCAGGCCAGTGATGAAAATCGCTCAAGACCTGAAAAACTTTTTCTGCCGGAGCTTGGATCAATATAGATTTGTTGACGTGGAATTTAGGCATGATAAGGTTTTTTGGTTGTGAATAGTTGGAGTTAATTATTTTTTCCAAGATAAAAATAAACAAAAAATGTTTAAAGTAAAATTATTTAAAACATTTATTTTGTTTTTTAGGTTGATTTTTTACCTTTGTAATAGCGTTAGTTGAAAACGCTTTCAAATCTGTTGGTAAATGAGCTGTAAAGAGCACTTATTTGTTCCGTCAAACAAGTGCAGTAATTTCAAAGATATTTGGTAGATCATTTACTTCCAAAAAAAATTGTGGTTCTGCTTTTAATGACCTCCCGGACTATGTTGTTTTACATGGTTTGTTATATGGTTAAACAAAAGTATTTAAATATTTCCATCCTGGATCCGATGGAAATATGGTAAGAAAAGCTATTTCAGTCCGGGTTGCTGAGGTAGCGTGGGACAGCTATGTTTGAGGAGTAGTTGCCTCGGTGATCGAGGGCGGCGGTGGCTGTGGTGGGAAAGCCCACCCTCGGTGGGCCGGTACTTTATCTATATCAAGCCAGACCATTAAAATTGAGTGCTTCCCCCGTTCATTAAAAAGAGTCTATCATCCGGTGATAAAAAATGGACATCTTGCTCATTCATGAAAAAGTGGACCCTCCATACGGTCATAAAAGTTGGGTACACCACTCGCTTATAAAAATTGGGCGCTCCACACACTCATAGAAATAGCTCTTAATCTTACTAAACTACTGATTTCGGCTTTGGCCAATAGATTAAAATGATCGAGCTAAGTTCAGGAAGAGGTAAACCATTGCAGGGGTGCCTCGTTTTAGTGTCATTAACCAGGAAGTTGTTAGCCTTTCCAAAAATAGGGTGTCAATAAGACCAGGATCGTGAACAACTCCAACCGGCCCAACAACATCAAAAACGACAGGAACCATTTGGCCGATACCGGCATAAATGCAAAATTATCGATCGGACCAACCAGGCCAATACCTGGACCGACATTCCCGAGGGAGGTAGCTACGGAGCCAATTGCCGTTAGAAAATCCAATCCAATAATCGACATGACGATAGAACCAATAATGAAGAGCATTAGGTATAGGAGCAGAAAAACCAAAATATGGGTTATGATCTTTGGTGCCACGACTTGCTGATTGAGCTTAAGTGGTACAACTGCTCGCGGATGCATGATCCGGTTGAATTCTAAATAGGAATTTTTAAAAAATACCAAATGGCGAATGATCTTAATACCGCCACTGGTTGAACCGGCCGAAGCACCAAGAAACATCATAATAAAGAAAAGCATGGTGAGCGTCGGTGTCCAGCTGGTATAATCTGCTGAGACAAAGCCGGTCGTTGTGATGATCGATACGACCTGAAAGATGGCATCCCGGAAGGCTTTCTCTGGTCCCAGGTCGGTCACCAGATAGATGGTCAAAGCGGAACAGATACTGAAAAATAATACTAGAAACAGGTAGTAGCGGAATTCATCGTTTTTCCAAAATTTCCAAAATTTTCCTTTGAATCCGAAGTAGGTTAAAGCATAATTGGTACCTGCCAAAAACATAAACAATACAATCAGATACTGGATGAGTGGTGTATCATAATGGGCCATACTGGCATTTTTGGTGGAAAAACCGCCGGTTGCCATCGTGGTAAAAGCATGATTGATCGCATCATAAAAGGTCATACCTGCCAAGCGTAATAACAAGGTGAGTATTGCGGTCAGCAGCACATAGATTCCCCAAAGGCGTTTGGCTGTCTCTTGAATGCGAGGATGTATTTTATCGGATGTTGGACCAGGGGCCTCGGCGACGAAAAGTTCGACTCCGCCAATACCTAATAAAGGGAAAAGCGCTACGGTCAATACGATAATACCCATTCCGCCGATCCATTGAGTAAGGCTGCGCCAATAGAGAATTCCCTTGGAAACTGCTTCAATATCAGTTAACACGGAAGCTCCGGTTGTTGTTAATCCGGAAACAGATTCGAAAAAGGCATTGGTAATATTATCGTGGACGCCACTGATTAAATAAGGTAGGGTACAAAAAATAGACATACCTAACCAACCCATTGCTACGATCAAATAACCTTCGCGTTTATAGAAGGATTGGTTTTCCTTGTTTTTAAATTGCCAGAGGATAAATCCTGCCAAACAGGTGATCCCTGCCGATGTGGCTAAAGCCAACTCATCTCCACTTTCAAAATACCAACTAAAAGGTAAGCCCGTCAACATCATCAACCCAATGATCATTAACAATACGCCTACGACTCGGAATACAATTCGAAAGTTGATCATGAATAATAAAAATGATTATGGATGGAGTGATAGTTATCTAAAAAGTTGCTCTACCTTGCTGATCGCTTCCGGCAACGCAAATACAATGACTTTATCATCTAATTGGAATTGAAAATCCCCATCAGGCAATAGGGTCTCTTCTCCGCGAATCACACCACCTACTAAAGCTTGCTTCGGGAAATGAAGTTCCCGTAAAGGGTGTTTAGTCATCCGGTTGTTTTTTGAAATAACAAATTCGATCAATTCGGCATTTACTCCGTGCAAACTACCGATAGCTTTGATATTTCCCTTACGAACAAACCGAAATATATTATTGGCAGCTATAAGTTTTTTATTAATTAAGGTATTTACACCAATATCCTGAGAGATATGTGTATAGGTTGCATTTTCTACCAGAGCAATGGTATTAGCGACACCATTGTTTTTGGCAGTCAGGCTAGTGATAATGTTTGTTTCAGAATTAGGGGTTAGTGCAATAAATGCATCTGTTTCTTTGAGGCCTTCCTCGCGTAGCAAATCTACATTACTTGGCTCTCCATGAATAACCAAAGCTTTATTTAGGCGCTCTGCAAATTTTTTACAGACACTTTTTTCTTTAGCAACAAGTGTTACATTATAATCATTTTCCAGCAGTAATGCGGTTTCATATGCGATGCCCGTACCACCAATGATCATGATTTTTTTAGTCTCTTTTTTAAGGACAATACTGGAGCCCCCCACCATTTTTTTTACTTCATCAATTTTCTCCTTTTTCGTAATGAAATAAATGTGATCATTGCGGCGGAGAATGGTATCTCCTCTGGGCACTATCGTATTATGTCCTCTTAGAATTGCAATGAGCTGAAAAACAATGTTAGGATAACGCTCGTCTACTTCTTTGATGGTACTATTCACCAGGGGAGATTGTCCAGAGAGTGTGAATCCAATCACATCTACCTTCCCATCCTCAAATTCAAAGATGTCTGTCAATTCAGATTGTTGAACCAGGCGTTGGATTTCACGGGCAGCTAATTGTTGGGGAGAGATCAGGGTGTCTACACCTAATTCGTGATAGGTCTTTTTTTGCTCAGGGCCAAAGTAACTCTGATGCCGTACCCGGGCAATGGTTTGTTTCGCCCCCATCTTTTTAGCTAAAATAGCCGTGAGAATATTCGTTTTTTCTGAAGTGGTGACCGCTAATACTAACTTAGCTTTTGAAATTCCCGCTTGCTCTAATATTTCGAAGGTAGTGGAGTCTCCCTTGATTGTTAAAACATCTAAATGAGAATTGGCGTAATCAAGTACTTCCTGATTGGTATCGATTAGGACAATATCTTGATTCTCGAGTGCCAAAAGCTCCGCTAGGTGAAAACCTACGTCTCCGGCACCAGCAATAACTATTTTCATATTTCAGAATGGCTCTTTTTCTTATTGAGAGCCATGCAAAGATAAAAGGAACAAGTGAAAAGGCAGGATTTTTTTTCTACTTATAATAGATCTTTTCTCGGTATTTTATGTTAAATTTATCAAGGTTCTAACTTGCTTATTGTTTGATTGTCAAGGATATCACCACTCAAATTCACATCCTATGAAAATCCTAATGGTCTGTTTGGGAAATATTTGTCGCTCCCCGCTTGCAGAAGGTATACTACTGCACAAGGTTCAACAACAGGGTTTGGACTGGACAGTTGACTCTGCAGGGACTGGCTCATGGCATGTTGGTGACTTGCCTGATCCTCGTTCTATTGTGACAGCTCGTGAACAAGGTATCGACATTAGTTACCAACGCGCCCGGCAGTTTCGGGTAGCAGATTTTTCCGATTTCGATCTTATCCTTGCGATGGATAGCTCTAATTATCGGGATATTATTCGTTTAGCTCCCACACCTTCGGATGAACAAAAGGTCGATTTGATTTTAAACCTCGTGCAGCCCGGCCGTAATGTCAATGTGCCGGATCCTTATTATGGAGGTGATGATGGCTTTGAAAAAGTATTTCGGATGTTAGATGAGGCTTGCGAAAATCTGATTGTTAAGTATTCCTCGGTGGTTTAACTTGATGGTCTTTATATTTCATACTTTCCTCGTTGATGTAAATTATCTATTTTAATGGCAAAATATTCTGGTTTGCCAAAATTATCTACTTACAGGCTAAGCACTTCCTATCGGGCGCACCTCATACTCAGCTCATTAATTGGGTTATGGCTGGTGCTTTTCCTGATTTTCATCGGTCCATTTGATATTGCAGGTTTGCCCTTAAAGGTTAGAGTTGAATTGATGCCTCCCTATGGAGTCATTTTTATAGCATGCTACTTTCTGGTAATTCCTTTTCAGAATTGGCTTTTTAAAAAACTGGGCTACTGGAATTTATTTCTTGAGCTGATTATTATTGGCCTGGTTTATTTAATTAATCTATTTGCCAATTTTCAGTATTATCAATCCGCTTGGGTAAATGGAGAATTTACGTTTCTTCAATTTATAAATTGGATATTCTTTCCCACCTTAGTAGTCTTAACAAGTATATTGTTATTTGGCAGGTGGTTTATTGCCAGAGGAAAAAATGCTAAGATTACACCACCAAAGGAGAAATTGTTACTTAAAGGTGCTAATAAAACAGATGTATTGCAATTAGCTCTATCTAGTTTGGTCTGTGTGTCCAGTGCGCAAAATTACGTAGAGGTCTTTTATACCCATCAAGATAAATTAGGTAAACAATTACTTCGCACTACACTAAAACAAATTCGGGAAGAAGTGCCCGACTTAGTCCAGGTGCATCGATCTCATTTGATCAACCCGGCACATTTCGTTGCCTGGTCAGGAGCAAATACTATAAAAGTATTTAACCTGGATATTCCCGTTTCACAGAAATATAGAAATGAATTGGAAAAATATTTATAATTCATACCAATCTGATTCTAATAATTAAGAAAGTTGTTGTGCTCCAATGCTTCGTTGAGTCAAGAAGTAGATAAGCTTCAACCCAGAGGCCAATAACTTATCCCTAAATTCCCGCATTTTATCCCAAATTGTTTGTAATCAGTGTTTTATTAAAAAGGTAGCTATACTTTTATGAAAAAGAAACATATGAAACAATTACTGCTCTTTTTCTTTTTCCTCTCTGCTCCTGCTTCGTTTTTTGCCCAAATGGCATCAACAATACAATACCAACAGGAGGCTAAACAACTGCTGTCCGATGCTATTGCTCATAAAGCGTGCATGGGAATTGCGGCAGGGTTTGCGATAGCTGATGAAGTTAAATGGACTGGAGGAAATGGGTTTAGTGATGAAGATCAAAGAAAACCTTTTCTACCTTCTACTTTAAATCGAATCGCTTCCATTACTAAACCCATGACGGCGATTGCGATTATGCAGTTATACGAGCAGCATAAACTTGACCTGGATGCTACTATCCAAACGTACTTGCCTAACTTCCCGGCCAGCTCCAGAGGAAACATCACTGTGCGGCACCTGCTTAGTCATGCTTCCGGAATTGGTGCCTATCAATCAGGTAAAGAGCGGGAGAATAAGAAAAATTATGCTTCGCTGGAGCAGGCCTTAGATATTTTCAAAGACCGCGAACTGCTAGCCAGGCCAGGAGAGCGTTTTAATTATTCCACTTACGGCTATGTCGTGTTAGGATGTATTATTGAAAAAGTATCAGGGATGTCTTATGAGGCATTTTTGCGGGAAAATATTTGGAAAAAAGCCGGGATGGAGCACACCGGCGTAGACTACTTCGGCCAACATCATGAACATAAAACTCAATTGTATCATAAAAATAAAAAAGGTAAAATCAAATGTGTAAAACCTACTAACCTAAGTGATAGGGTCCCGGGAGGTGGTCTTTATTCTACGGTCGATGACCTGCTGAAGTTTGGAAATGCCATATTAAATGGATCGCTGCTTAAAAAGGAAACGCTTGAATTAATGATAACGGATACAGGGCTAAAAAAGGAAGGAAATCCTTATGGTTTGGGTTGGTATCTATATGGAGACAATCCAACTCATGGATTTATCTTTGGACATACCGGAGGGCAAACAGGTACCTCTGCTATGTTTCTCTTATTACCGGCACAACAAACAACTATTATCGTCTTGTCCAACACCTCCGGGGCCATGCAGACTGTTTCAGATATTGCGGTCCAACTGTTCGATGTAGCGGCAAAATCAAAGAGATAACCCCTGGGGTCAAATTTGGTGAATAAAACCAGGCACTATTTGAACTTCTTCGGAAGAATAAGCTTCGCAAAATTATTTTATAAGGATATCAACCGCTCGCCGGCCTCTTCCAGCGTTGTTCCAAATCCAAAAATGCCTTCTCGGTGCCCAGCCATGACAAAAACGCCACGGTCCTGATTTTCCAGCATCTCCAATAACCACTCAATTTCCCGAAACATCTCTGGTGTTCCATATGCAGCAGATTCCGAAGTTGTAGGTAATTGAAATATATATTTTCTCCAAAGCCCTAAACTATGTACATGAAATACGGCTTGTACCTCCGGGCATGACTGATAGACTGCCGCATGGCTCATGGACTCTGAAGAGGCGCGGATTGGTCCACTACACCAAACCGTATTTTCTTCCACTTTTATTCGTTCGACTATGCTGTAATGCCGCTCATCTAGCTGCGCCAAATTACCCGTGGCGGAGCCGCTGATCACAAACCGTTCGTCCGAAATTCGTAGACTGACATTGCCATAGCCAATGCCATCCGGATAAGCGCCTAACAATTTGACTTCGTATAATCGATCCCGCCAGTGATTTAATTCCGCAATGAGTTCCGGTGGCAGGGGAGCTGTTTCATCCCAGTTACACTTAAACTTGATATATCCTTCG
>CBDUIU010000165.1:0-7740 GCA_965367335.1 uncultured Saprospiraceae bacterium | reverse complement strand
TTTCAATGTTAGTCTCAGCCACTCATCCGCTAAATCAGGATTATTTTTCCGCAGTTCTACAAGTATCTTCTTCACCATTTTTATATCCTGATCTTCTTTGTCAAAAAACAAAGTAAACAAAATCAGGAACTCAAGGTACTCTTCATAGCTTTTAAATTCATCATTGTTTAAAAACTCGCGAATGGCTGGATAGATAGAGCTATTATCAACATCTTTTTGGATTCGGTCATGCATAAATTGGCGAATAGAAGGAAACATGATCTTTAGTTTGCCTTTATCCTCGGGAAATTCTGTGGTGATATAATTATCACTACGGAATTGATTTTTATAACGTAAGTACCCGATACGACGCTCTTTTAACACACGGTAACGTGGCAGTTTCTGGCTTTGAAGAAAATAGCGAATGCGTTTATTAGGAATTTCATTGATGAGATTGGTTACCCAAATATCACTACTCAGGGCAAAACCCATTTGAATGGTTTGGCCGATCCGTTTGCGGATATAATCAAAATTAGAGGAATCACAAATAGAAAGCAAAATCTCACGGAAATGATCCTGAGGCATGAGGTATTTATAATTATCGTTGAGGACACCTCGCAACACTGCATAGCCCAAAATACGTGGCAAATAAAGCCCTTCAAGCTCTGCCATCAACATCTCTTTTTCAAAAGCCAGTAACTGCAACGGATGGTTAGTTGCTACCAAACTATGCAACTCCGCCAACTTGGGTTCAGCCAACTGCCGCAGGCCTTGATAATCCTCATCCTCTTCATCCTCCAGAAACTTAGCTAGCTCTTCGGAAGCCTGGATAAACTCTGCTATGGCTAATAGCTGCTCACGGTATTCGGGCAATAATTCTTTCATGATGGGTTGCTTATTTTATATGTAAACCTAGTAGCGCAATTAAGCCCTACTAGGTTTAGATAGTGGAAAAATTCGATTTTTTTTACTTAAAATTTCAGGCTTGCTGACCTTAAGTGCCGCTAAGTTAAGGAAAATGTGTAATATTTGGTAGCGTTTGCCAGGGAAAAATTTTTATTCTTATTTAGGCAATCTTTATCCAACCAAAAACAAAAAAACCCGTGCTGCAAACGCAACACGGGTTTTTAGAAAGTATTTTTTTCAAAGGACTAGTCCTCCTTCTTGTCTTCTTCTTCCGCTGCTGGAGTTTCTTCCGCGGCAGGTGCTTCTGCTGCAGCAGGTGTTTCTACAGCTGCTGGAGTTTCCTCGGCAACAGCCTCTTCAGCCGGTGCTTCTGCTTCAGCAGTAGGTGCTTCTTCAGCTGGTGTTTCACCAGAAGTAGCTCCTGCCAGGTCCTCAACAGTTGTTTGCTCAACAGAGTCAGCAAATGACTTATCGCTTTCTAAGAGACCAGGCGCATTTGCTGCACTTTCACTCGGAGCTGGAGGAGCAACTCTAGGCGCTTCACCGGACACACGTTTGTGAAAATCAGCAATTTCCTGGGCTGTAGCTTGACGACGAGCCTCAATTTTTGCATCCTTAGCTTCTACCCATTCATCATACATTTTGTCTGCTTGTTCCTGGGATAAGGCACCTTTCGATACCCCGCGATTTAAGTGTTTGCGGTACAAGACACCTTTGAAACGAAGAATGGCACGAGCTGTTTCTGTAGGCTGTGCACCTTTCATTAACCAATCAAAAGCCAAATCTCTATCCAGATCAATGGTTGCTGGTTTTGTCATGGGATTATAAGTCCCCAATCTTTCAATAAAACGTCCGTCACGTGGAGCGCGGGCGTCAGCTACCACGATGTGGTAAAAAGGGCGTTTTTTTCGGCCCTTCCGCTGTAATCTAATTTTAACTGCCATGTTTTGTCAAAATTTATTTGGTTTAACCATACCCATTTAATCCCTACAAGGGACGGTGGGCTTTTAGACGGCTGCAAAGATAAGGTATTTTTTTGTTTTACAACTATTTTTTTTGTTTGTCAGAAAAAGTGGTAATAAAAAATATTATATTGTGCATCTATACTGTCCTACCATTTTGTGGCCTTCTAGAAAGGCTGATGGAATCACAATTCCACCCTGTTTACACCCATAATTTTTCTGCTCTGAAAATTGCGCTTAGGCTTTTTCTTCAGTAATATCCTGATTTGGAAAAATCCATTAAGACACTTTGTAAGTTTTTGAAACTAATTAGCCTGTTTTTCATATACCATCCCTCAGCGGGCTCGGGATGCAAGCAGCTCGGGATTTCCCTGTCCAACTGGCCAGGCGGGGCTACGCTCAATAAACTCATAAACTATGAATCGTCTCTACTTTTCTTCTTGCTTTTTACTCCTTTTCATCTCTGTATCCAGCGGACAAACGAACTTATCCGGCGTCATCAATCAATATACCGCTGTAACTGAGATCAGCGAAGACTGCCTGACCAGAATTGAAGTTAACGATACAACGGGTTTTCATAAAGGTGCTGCTGCATTGATCATACAAATGCAAGGTGCGGAAATCTCAATCAATAATGATGATGGTTTTGGGAATGTTTTGGGATTGAGAGGTACGGGCAGTTTTGAGCAAATACGGGTAGATTCATTGGATGGTCAGCATGTTTTTTTCAAAAACAAACTAGCCCGCAACTATAATCCACAGATCGGTACCGTACAACTAGTTACCATTCCTGAATTTGATAATGCGGTGATTACCGATACGCTGCGGCCCCTACCCTGGGATGGTTCCACCGGTGGAATTGTAATTCTAAAGGTCAGCAATACCCTAAGTTTACAAGCTCCGATCATTGCTTCTGCGATGGGTTTTCGTGGGGGTATTGCACGATCTAACCTGCCTAATGATTGCAGCTGGTTCAATATTTCTAATAATCAATATTATAATATAGATAACTGGCGGGGAGCGATGAAAGGGGAAGGAATTGCCGTGTATGTTGAGGAGCGCGAGGCGGGCCGTGGGCCCCAGGCCAATGGCGGTGGCGGTGGAAATGCTCATGCCGGTGGGAAAGGTGGGGAAAATGAAGAGCCTTCTACTTTTGGCTGTAAAGGTCCTAACCCAGGCAGAGGTGGTCTTGAAATGACACAAAATGCCGACCTGCTTTTTATGGGTGGTGGTGGTGGCGCCGGACATGGTAATAATGATGCAGCTAGTGACGGTGGGCATGGTGGCGGGATTATTATTGTTATGGCGAAAACCATTGAGGCCAATAGTCAACCGATTGCCGCCAATGGCGCAGCGGTACCCGAAAATGTCGGGGATGGAGCTGGTGGTGGTGGAGCAGCTGGCGTCATTGCCTTGCTCACGGAAGACCTCAATGGCGTTCCCCGAATTGAACTAAATGGAGGAAACGGCGGAGATGTTAACAATAACAATGCAGATCGTTGTTTTGGCCCAGGTGGCGGCGGTAGTCCTGGTTTTTTCATGATCCATAATAATATTCTTACGGTTGATTTTGATCTAAGATCCAGCGCCGGTCAGGCTGGTCGCAGCTATAATTCACGTGCTTGTAACGCCGGTTCAAACGGAGCAGAAGCCAGCACCGATATGGCTCGCTTGTTAAGAAAAGACATTTTACCAATTAGTGATATTCAACTACTTCCCGAATTCACCAGCAACATTGACACCTTTTCCCTTTGTGAAAATGCTTCTGATAGCTGGCAATTATCCGCGGATGGTTTTGGTTTGAATTACCAATGGCAATGGAATCGCGGCAGTGGCTGGGAAAACGTACCGCTGGACGCCATCCACCAACCTCTGAACAACCAACTAAGCCTCAATAATGTACCGCTGAGCTTTGATGGCAGCCTCTACAGATTACAGGCTACCGATCAGTGTGGGCAAAGCATTACTTCTCTGCCAACCTTTCTTCGGGTACTTGGTAAACCCACTGCTAGCTTTAATACATCAATCAATAACACTGCTGTCACCTTCACCAACACTTCTAACCAGGCTAATTCTTCCTCCTGGGATTTTGGAGATGGAGATAACAGTAACGACCCCAATCCAACGCATACCTATCCAGGAAATGGTCAGTATACCGTTCAACTCATCGTGACCAATAATTGTGGAGCGGATACAATTGAGCAAGTCATAACAATTGATATACTTTCTGCTCCCTCCGCGGCCTTTTCTGCCAGCCCGCTAAGCGGTTGTGCGCCACTTCAAGTGCAATTTACCGATCAGTCCAGTGCTAATACAGCTACACGTAACTGGTTATTCCCAGGCGGCACCCCGGCTAGCTCCACTGCTGTAAATCCGGTCGTTACCTACTCTTCCCCCGGCAATTATAATGTGCGCTTTGAAGTTAGTAACGCTGCCGGCACCGATGGCTTTCAACAAATTGCTTACATATCTGTACGTGGAAAACCTGCTGCTGATTTTACCTTTAACATTAATGGTCGCGACCTCAGCCTTACCAATAATTCTGTTAATGCAACGAGTTATCTCTGGGATTTTGGCGATAACCAGACCAGCATGCAAGCCGCACCTTCGCATAACTATATTACTGGAGGTCAATATACGGTACAGCTAATTGCTAGAAACGATTGCGGGAATGATACTAGCCTCCAGGTCGTCACAGTTCCTAATATTGCGGCACCCACAGCGGGCTTTAGTAGCTCCGCCACCCAGGGCTGTGCACCATTTAGCGTCACCTTCACGGATAATTCTGCCCCGGATATTCAACAGCGCAGCTGGCGATTTCCAGGTGGTATTCCTGCTACTTCTACGGAAGTATCACCTTCCGTTTATTATGCTGACCCGGGTAGCTATACCGTTGAATTAGAAGTGACAAACGCTGCGGGAATGGATATCTTGCAACAACAAGATTACATTGAGGTAATTGCTCAACCCAGGGCTGTTTTTGATTTTCAGCTTTTAGGAGACACCCTTATCCTGACCAATCTTTCTACTAATGCAGTTGAATTTCGTTGGAGTTTCGGTGATGGTAACAGCTCTATGGAGGCATCTCCGGTACATATTTATGGCAGTAGCGGTACCTACCGGGTAACTTTAGTAGCTAAAAATCTATGGTGCAGTTCGGTAGTGAGTATAGAAGTTCCGTTGATTATTAGTTCAACAGCTGATTTAGCAGGAAAAGAAAGACCAATGGTCTATCCGAATCCTACAGCGTCCAGGTTGTGGATCAAATGGTCCGATACAGGATTGGCACAAAGGAGCTGCCGCTTATACGCTATCGCAGGACAATTAATTTGGGAAAAAGAGGAAGGGCTCAATGACTTATCTACAATAGAATTAGGAGCATTGGAACAGGGCCTTTATTTGCTGGAAATGTGGGAAGGAGACTGGGTCTGGTGGGAAAAGGTGGTTGTTAGGTAGGGAGGGTTAGGGGGTTTATGGTTTATGAGGTTTATGGTTTATGGTTTATGAGTTTATTGAGCGTAGCGAAATCCCGAGCTAGCTGAGGGATTGCTGAGGGATGGGGTTTATACGAATTCATTGATAAACTACAAATTTGCTTTAGCAAAGAGATAAACCAACCCGCTAAAAGCGGAAATAAACTTATAAACTGGTGGGAACCCTCGCCGGGTACTTTCAATATTCGTCCATTCTTATCGTTTAGGACAGCGGTTGCACTGTTTTCCTTTCTTATACTTTTTACAGCATTTCTTCTTCATTTTTTTACCTTGACAGGCACAGGTGAGTGCTGGCAATCTAATTTCGGTAGAGGTCGTACTTTGCTGCTTTTGACGCATTGGATCGAATTTTAGACGTGTAAAGTTTATGTAGACTAAATCCAAATAACGACACAAAGATGAGATATATTTTTGATATGGAGAAATAGAGAATTGTTAAATTACTGTAAAAAGCCTTGTCATCAGGGGATTTCACCAAATTTAGGTAAACGACTTAGCAGCGTTCACTAAAGTTAGGTATTGAATTTTTTTTAGGAGAATGAGCTAGACGTCGCTAAAATCATTCGTTTCCCAAATTGTCCCAAGCAGAGAACACGGATTGGCGATAATCTGATTTGCAGGAGGCGATTACTCAGCTGCTTTACTTACTCGTCAACAAACTTATACCCCACGCCTCGCACGGAATGAAAGAACTGTGGGTGCTTCGGGTCTTCTTCAAAATATTTACGAAAGGATAAGATAAAATTATCAATCGTGCGGGTGGAAGGATAGACGTCGTAACCCCACACTGATTGAAGTATTTGCTGACGTGAAACCACTTCGTTTCGTCGATCTATTAATAACTTAAGCAGCATTGCCTCTTTTTTGGTCAGGTTAAAAATCCCTTGGTTCCCTTCCGCTTCAAATGTGACGAAATTCACTTTATTGCTTCCAAATTCATAAGACTCGGTAGAAGGGCCGGTAGCTTTAGCAGAACGGCGCAGGAGATTCTGCACGCGCAAGAGTAACTCTTCCAGGTTAAAAGGCTTGGTCAGGTAATCATCCGCGCCCCGTTTAAGGCCGGCGATTCTATCCATGGGCGTATCTTTAGCAGTGAGAAAAATAATCGGTACTTCCATGTTGGTCAGACGGACCTGCTCGCAAATCTGAAAACCATCCACCTCAGGTAACATCACATCAAGCATCAGCAGATCAAAGTGTTGGCCATTGATATATTCCAAAGCTTTGCGTCCGTCAGCTGCGCTCACTACTTCGTATCCTTCCAACTCCAGGTTTAGCTTGACCAGACCCCGAATATTTTCTTCATCTTCTACCAGTAAAATACGCATAGTTTATCTTTTAGTAATGGGTAATTTGATTCGAAAAATAGTTCCTTGTGGTTGGTTATCCTGCACACTGATCTTCCCTCGGTGTGCCTTAACCAATTGGTCCACAATATACAACCCAAGTCCGGTACCTTTTGTTTTGCGTGTATCTTCATTACCCACCCGGTAAAATCGAGTAAAAACCTTTTCTTTCTCATTAGCCGGGATACCAAAACCATGATCGGCAATTTCCCAGATTAAATGTCCATTTTCTCTAGCAACTGAAATGTCTATATCTGCTGGCTGGGGAGAATACTTCACCGCATTTTCCAAAAGGTTGATGGCGATCGAATTCAAACCCGTAGCATCCCCTTCAATCGGATCTATTTCTCCACTGGTGGTAAGGTCAAATTGAACCTGAGGATATTTAGTTCTGAGGTTTGCGAGGATATCCTCCAGCATCTCAACCAAATCAATCGGTTCAAAATTAGGTTCATAGGACCCCTCCAGGCGGGCTGCTAATAACAAATCATTTACTAATCCATGTAAACGATTGGTTTCTTTGATCCCGGCCTCAGTCAGTTGATCCTGCTGGGGTTTAGGCAAGTTTCGTTTCAAAAAAGTTTCCAGCACTAATTTAATACTTGCAATCGGGGATTTTAATTCATGCGTGATTGAAAGTAAAAAGTTGCGTTTCTCTTTAGCAACCCTTACCTCTTCATTATATCCCCGATTGATCAGGTAAAATCCAATTACCAGACTTACGACAAAGAATGAGGCTTCCCCAAAGATCATCCATTCCTGCCGGGTGTACTTTTTCTCCAGATCCAGATAGACGGGTGTACGACGAAACTCCGCATCATTAGCCACCTGATTTTCTGCTATGAGTACCAGTTTCCAGTATTCTGCTTTTGCCTGAAATGCATCCTGATTTTTGGTATACAATAACACCGTCCACCACGCAAAAGCAATCATCATATAGGCAATGACAATATTTGAGAGGAGTCGGAGTTGTTTATTTTTCATATGTAGATGAAAAGGTATCTAAACTAAAAACGCTTTAGCTGTATTTCTCTACGCTGTCAACTCATTCAT
>CBDUIU010000164.1:0-7744 GCA_965367335.1 uncultured Saprospiraceae bacterium | reverse complement strand
TCTTTTATCACTCATTTTCTATTTGCTCTACAATGCAAGAATTCGAATCGCTCTCAGCGCTCAAAGACCATATCACTCATCCTCAAATTTCAGACATTGCTGTCCAAAATCTTGATCTCACCGAGATCGAACCGCTGATCTTAGGGACGGAATTTACTGGATGTCTTTTCCTTGGCTGCCAACTTTCCGATGAGGTCTGGCATCACCTCAATGGTGATAATTTTATCTTCCCCACTATTGATGTACCTTTTAACCTTTATCCGAATTGCTTATACACAAAAGATTTGCTTTATAATGACTATGATTATCGCCAGGCAGATTCTTACGCGCAAACTTATGATAGAATCGTATATGAGCACTATTTGAAAAATGGAAAAATAGCACATCGTATCAATGAGACATTGGCTCGTCGCTTACACGATCATTCGATTACAGATGCATTGTATGATTTTTTAGAAAACTACGAAGAGAAAAAAGTAATTGCGATCATGGGGGGACATGGCCTGAGCCGCAGAGACCCCAGCTACGCCCAGATAACGCTTATCAGTAAACAGCTGACAGAAGAAGGTTACCTGATGATCTCCGGTGGTGGGCCCGGGGCTATGGAAGCTACCCACCTTGGTGCCTGGTTCGCTGGTCGCCCGCAGGCTGAATTGGATGATGCTTTAACAATGCTGAGTGTGGCTCCGAAATATGATGACCCCAACTGGTTGCCTGCGGCATTTAAAGTGTTAGAAAAATTTCCAAGCTGTGCATATGCCAGCCTGGGTATTCCCACCTGGCTTTATGGTCACGAGCCACCGACACCCTTTGCCACGCATATCGCTAAATACTTTGCCAATAGTGTGCGTGAGGAAGGTCTATTGGCTATTGCTAAGGGTGGGATCATCTTTGCACCGGGTAGTGCGGGAACCATCCAGGAGGTTTTTCAGGAGATCACCCAAAACCATTACGAATCTTTTGGGTATGCCAGCCCCATGGTTTTTCTCAATCGAAGATATTGGTCTTATGACCGGCCGATTTATCCGATCATTGAATTGATGAGTCTGAGAGGGGATTTAAAAAACCTGGATTTGGGACTCTATGATACGATCGAAGAGGTGATGGATCATGTAAGAGCGTTTGTCTGATCAGTGACCGGGCTTTTTTATCCAACATCAATAGACTTTATTCTAAAATAAAACCTGACCGAATGTTGTGGCTACCCGGTCAGGTTCTATTGTTTGAGAATAGGGCAAAGTGAAGTAAGTCGATCCACAAAAGGTAAGGTGATAAACCGATCAGTCTGCTTCCTCTACGCGCTTCACATTATCATCGGGTATGCGATCAATCATTTTGTTATATGGATCAATGCCTGCTTTGACAGGTAACTTATCCGTGATATAGGTGAAGGTGTTCGTCCCGGGCTTCACCCAAACTTTTTCCAAAACTAAAGGTACTTTGACGGACATGCCCTGATCGTTTTTACCTTCTTCATCAAAGATCCCGATCTCCAACAAATTGGCTTTGGTCCCGCTATCCAGTAGTTTACCATTACCATCAAAATAATTCTTGAAACTTTCCACCTCCAGGGTAACTTCGTAGCGGTTGCCCTCTAGTTTTTTGTAAGTCGCTTCATTAACTTTATTTGTAAATAAGGTGATTTTTTCAAAGCTATCTTCCAGGTAATATTTTAGCGAATCCGGGGTCGCGGATTGGATAAAGCTATACCATTCGGAAGAAGTGGTGAAGGGGGCTTTGGCTCGGAAGGCGGCACTGTCCCGGTAGGCCCGAAATGCCCGATTGAGATTTTTCTCCCCGACTAAATCCTGTAAAGCATAAAGGATGAGGCCACCCTTGCGATACCAAACGTAGGCTTGATTGTCATTATCTAACAATGTTTTTTCAAATTTACTTTCATTAGCTCTGCCTCTTAAATACCGATCCAGCTCTTCTCTTAGAAACTGCTGCATGGCATCAACACCATACTCTTTTTTCATCACCATCAAAGAGGAGTACTCTGCCATAGATTCTGAGATTTGATTAGAGCCGCGCGTAGCAGATGGAGTTACCTGATGCCCCCACCATTGGTGAGCAACTTCATGCGCAGTTACGGTGTAGCAATAATCCAGGTCATCAGGATCACTAAAATCGCCTACCCAGCCAAAGCTTTCTGCAAAGGGCACCGTATTGGGAAACGATTGGGCGAAAGTTTGATAACGAGGAAACTCTAAGATTCGCATTTGCCGGTATTGATAAGGGCCGAAATTTTCAGTGAAATAATCCATAGAATGTTTAACCGCCTTGACAAACCGATCTACATTGAAGGTGTGTTTGGGGTCGTGAAAAATTTCAATGTTGACCTGTTCTCCATTTTTTCCGTTCCATTTCTCGCGGTATACTTCATATCTGGCTGAAGATATATTGAAAAAGTAATCAAGGTCACCCTCCATTTTATATTGATAGTATTTACGCCCATTTTCCTCCCATTCCTTTTGCAGGTAACCAGGCATAATAGCAATTTGATCGGGCGCTGTACTCACTGTTCCCTCGAAGGTGATATAATCCGCATCATCGTTGAAAAGTAAATTGCTTAAGCCCCATTCATCGGTTTGCTCCGGCAGGGTGTAAGCTTTTTCCGGCAATTCGTATTTCTTGCGATACTTGTCACTGGTTAATTCTCCCTGGGTATTATAACCAAAGGAGGGGAAAAAGTTATTGTTCAAAAAGGTGCCGTTGTACACAATGTTAGAACCGCTGCCCTCATTGGGGAAGCCTTCGTAATTACCGGTAACCGTCATCTCCATCATTATGGTATCATTTGGAGCGAGGGTAGCCGGCAGTTTATAAATTTGGTAACCCAAGTCCTGGTGTTCCCGAGCCAGGTCAGGTGCTTTGCCGTCAATAGTAAAATCATCAAGCTTCAATTTAAAAGCACCTTTGGTTCCCCAGTTGAGATGCAGCGAGTCAATGTTTTCTTTCGTTTTGTTGACCAATTCAAACCAACCCTTAATCGTGGCAGCGCGTTCCTCTGGCCTTAGGTCAGCATGTACCCTTACATCCGTGACTTTAGGTTGACTGAGGAAGGCGTACTGGCTAAATGACTTTTCGTATTCAGCGGATAATTTTCGATTTTGCTTCGCCGTACGATAATTGTTAAGTATGCTAACATTATAGTAGTTGAACCCGCCGGCACCAAGCCAGAGTAAGGCAAAAACGATCAAAGCAGGCAGGGTGAAACTATTTAATCGATTGCCCGCTAATTGTATCCTGGCTTTACGGCCCGTATCTGTTCCACGTCGCCACAGCAAAAATCCAATCACACTTAAGATGGCACCAAAGGCCAGCCAATACAATCTAAACCAAAAGAGAGAAGGACCAAAATGTCCAAATCCATTGAGATCGGAAATGGTATATCCAGGTGTGTACCCATAGAGAAACAGATTGTAATCTACATTGGCAATGGAGCTGATGCCGAATAGTAATACCCAAATCGCAATGGTGATGACGTGGCCCAGGAATTTTTTCGTTACCAGGGAGTGGACAAAAAAGGCCAGCATCACAAACATAATGTAGCGGGGGAATTCAATTAAGTAAAGATCGGTGAAGTATTTATCAAACTCGAAATTAAAATAACCTTTAATGACTTGATTGACAACGCCGGAAACCATTACCATATTAGCTAATAAAAAACTAACTAAGACCAGTGCCATGAATTTTGATCCGTAAATCACCCAGTTGGGTAGGGGTAATGATCCGAATATTTGATCATAATTAACACTGCGTTCCCGATGCATGACTTCTCCTGTCATAAAGACAATCAAGACAAAAATCAAAATCACATAAGTAAAATCCTTAACCTCTAGCATGTAATAAGTCATCGGTAATGACGGTGTTCCATAAATCGGAAAACCAAACCAGGCATCAAAAAACAGAAAGAGTACCGCAGCAATCAGAATAGCTTTAAAGAAGTTGTCCTTAATGATATTTTTAAACTCCATCCAACTCAAACGAAATAATTGTCGCCAGTTCAAGGAACTGGAATAGACTTTATTCACGGACGGAATCGTTGTGAGGACTGCCGAAGTAGTGAGTGCTGTTTCTGGTTCGTTTTTCTTTTTCCCACCTAATTTTTTTTCCAAAAATCGCTGGAAATCAAAACGGAAAAGCGTAAACAGGAAGGTTGATAAACCAATGCCTACCCACAGAAGCCGGTTCCACAAGACCATTCCTGCCAAAGGAACCGTTTGTGTGTTTTGTTCCTCAGGTGTCCAGTAACGGGTTACATTGATAAACGTTTGATTGCCAAACGGATCCAGTAAACTCACCAGGTCTTTGTTCTCAATGTCTTGTGTTAACGTGAGGGAAACAAGGTAAGTTATAAATAAGATGGCCCCTCCGGCGTAGGCCAGCATAATCTTTTTTGTCATACTAACCAGAGAGAAAAAGATGCAACCCGCCAGAAAAAAATTGGTCCAGTAAAATATAAGCGTGGGTTGGATATAATGCCATAGATTTAAAGGCGCAAAACGCTCCGCTTCCTCAAAGCCCAGAAATGGCCCAATGGCAAAACCAATGATCAATCCCACTTGAAAGCCCAGACTGATCAATAATAAAGTGACCATTGACCCAAGAAAGCGACCCAGAATATAACCCTTTTCACTGATTGGAAAGGAGAAATAATAGTTCTGGGTTTTGTGTTCAATGTCGCGATAAACAGGCACACCTAACACCGCACTTGCAAGCATGATTCCAAAGATGCTAATGATGGTTAGCATGGTCGCTATCGATGCAGGTGAGTTGACAAATGCCTTTTCAGATGCAGGGACATCCCCGGCAATAGAAACTAACAAGCCAAAGACGAGCAGGATGCCAAAGTAGGCCCAGGTCGCCGGACGTTTAAAGCGATAAATAAGTTCGAATTTGAAAATTTCTTTGAACATGGTTATGGTGGGGTATTAAATTATTGGGAAAACAATTACTACAATCGACATGATAGATAATTAAGATAGAGCAAGCTTATCCTATTCCGGCGACTGCTGTCATCCGACTCGTGATTTCTGTGAAGTACACATCTTCCAAATCAACCGGGCTTGGTTCAAACGAAGCATCGGGTTGTCCTTCATGTAAAACATGAATGATCGTACGACCGGACTTCAGATGGGTAGAGATGACCTGCATGTCAGCTTTATATTGATCCAGGTCTTTTTTGTCGATCGCTTTTTTCCAAACTTTACCTTTAATACCTGCCATTAAGTCATTGGGATTTCCCTGTGCGACGACTTCGCCGAGGCAAATGATAGCCATGTTTTCACAGAGGTTGGAAACATCATCAACGATGTGGGTGGAAAGGATGACGATCGTATTTTCACCGATTTCACTTAGCAGATTGTGAAAACGAACGCGCTCAGCAGGATCAAGGCCGGCTGTGGGTTCATCCACGATAATCAGGTTGGGTTCTCCGATCAATGCCTGGGCAATTCCGAAGCGTTGTTTCATGCCGCCGGAGTAGGTACCCAGGTTTTTATTTCGAACCTCCCAGAGATTAGTTTTCTGTAACAATGCTTCTACGACGTCTTTGCGTTCCCCTTTGTTGGCAATGCCTTTTAAGGAAGCAATATGATCGAGCATATGTTGGGCGGAGACTTTTGGATAAACGCCAAATTCCTGGGGTAGATAACCGAGGATTTGGCGTACCCGGTTTTTATCTTTTAGCACATCAATGTCCCCTAATTGGATCGAACCGGTGTCGGCTTGCTGGAGCGTTGCGATGGTTCGCATCAGCGAGGATTTTCCCGCACCATTGGGCCCTAACAAGCCGAACATACCCTGCGGGATATTGAGGCTGACGTTTTTTAAGGCTTGTACGCCATTGGAATAAGTTTTACTCAGATTGGTGATTTGGAGTTGCATATGGTTATGAGGTTTTTATTAAGTGGCTTGAAAGTAGACTTTTCCGTCAGGATAGACAAATTTCAGACAGGCATTTAGATGAATGGCAACTTTTCTGATCGAAAAATGAGGGAATTAGCAATGTTTATCACTTTTCGATAGCTTATAACTGTATTTCCACACCTGTATTCCTGACCTTTTAGCGATTGTTGGCCAGCTAAAATATATCTAATAAAAACGAGCTTTTCCACACTTGATTGGAAAAGCTCGTTCTTGTGAAATAGTTGACTGTTCTTTTTAACCCTCTACTTTCTCTCCTTTCGTATTGATATAAAACCAACTGTCACTTTCCATGATTTCATATTCTCCGGAGGGCACTAACTTACAGTCTATAGCTACTTTTGCCTTGCCGTTTTCAAAAGGATTTGTACAGGTATACTGAGGCGTAATAACAATGTTGCCGTCCAGGTCTGCATAGCCGACTTTACCATCTTTGATAATGCGGAATAAACCATCCGCAGGATAGTCTGGTCCATTGTCGTACCAGTAGACTTCGTATAATTCGGTTCCTTGTGGATCGATAGCAACGGGTTTGCCCGCTTTTGTCATGACAATTCCAAAGCTTCTCAGAGTGTCCGTAAAAGCCATAGCGTATTTGCCCATCGGGATCACCACTTCACCGGTAGGCGAGGCATATCCGTAAGTTTCATCGCCCTCAGCATTTTCTTGGGTAAGCAGCACCAGGTAAGGATGCTTGGCAGGGTCGGGGGTATTTGTTGCTGTGGGTACTGTTGCCGATTCATCAGTTTTTGCTTGCTCGGCTGAAGGCTGACAGGCACTTAGTAACAGGCCAATAAAAATAAGCAGGAATTGAGGTTTTTTCATAAATCGTTTATAAGAGATTGGTGAGTTAAGATCCTTAAAGGTAAAAAAACAAAATATTTATTGGAAAATAGCGTCGATTTAATAAAATCATAACAAAAACAGCCCTTTTTTCAGCGAGATTAAGCGTATCTTTGCAGCCGTTTTTGAATAAATAGAAAATTTTACAATAATGTTGACTGTCAATGATTTGGGCCTGCAATATGGCAAACGTGTTCTTTTTGATGAGGTAAACCTCAAGTTTACCCGGGGGAATTGTTATGGGGTTATTGGTGCTAATGGTGCCGGAAAATCTACCTTCCTGAAAATCCTCTCCGGTGAAATCGACCCGAATCGGGGAGAAATAAGCATCGAGCCTGGTAACCGGATGGCCGTATTAAAACAGAATCACTTTGAATACGAAGAGTCACAAGTGCTGGATACCGTGATCATGGGCCACAAGGAGATGTATGATATTATGGTAGAGAAAAATGCCATCTACATGGATCCTGATGCAACGGAGGCAGACGGGCTGAAAGCAGCTGACCTAGAAAATAAATTCGGCGAAATGGGCGGATGGAATGCTGAAAATGATGCAGCCGAACTGCTCAGTAATATGGGAATCAAAGAGCATTTGCACTATAAGCAAATGAAAGATTTGTCAGGGTCGGAGAAAGTTAAAGTCCTCTTGGCGCAAGCATTATTTGGTGATCCGGATATCTTATTACTCGATGAGCCCACGAACGACCTGGACGCCGTTACCGTTACCTGGTTAACGGATTTTCTGGCAGATTTTAAGAACACAGTCATCGTGGTTTCTCACGACCGTTACTTTCTGGACATGGTCTGTACGCACATTGTTGATATTGACTTCAAAAAGGCACGGATCTTTACGGGTAACTATACCTTCTGGTATGAGACCAGCCAGCTGATGCTTCAGCAAATGTCGAATAAGAATAAGAAAACGGAACAGAAGCGCAAGGAGATGATGGAGTTTATCCAACGCTTTAGT
>CBDUIU010000163.1:0-7757 GCA_965367335.1 uncultured Saprospiraceae bacterium | reverse complement strand
CATCATTAGTGAAAACTCTGGAAAGCCTACTTCTTCGAGAGCGTATTAATACCTTAATTGGTGCTTGTTTATCTGGTTAATTTTAATAGGCTTCACTCATAAATTTGTATCTTTCCCAAAAAAAGATGCAACCAATATCATATATTTTAGTATTTCTTTTCCTTTCTCTTTCAAATCTTTCCTTTGCTCAATCTTACACCGCAGACGAAGCTGCCATAATTCAAACTATCCAGGATTTTTTCGATGGGATGCGAGCCGGTGATAGCAGCGCCGTCAGAGCGACCTTATACCCAGGCGTCACTTTAGCTTCAACTTATGTTAATCAACAAGGGGGACACGTTGTCCAGCATTCGGATATGAACCGTTTCCTGAGTCTGGTTGGTACTCCCCAAGATGAGGTGTGGGATGAGAAAATCTGGTCCTATGATATTAATGTAGAAGATTTGTTAGCAACAGCCTGGACGGATTATACTTTTTATATTGGAGAAAAATTATCCCATTGTGGTGTAAATGCATTTGAATTATTTAAATCCAAAGAAGGTTGGCGCATTCTGCGGATCATTGATACCCGCCAAAAGGAGAACTGCCAAACAAAACCTCGTGACGATGAAGCCGCTATCCACCAACTAATGGACGATTGGCATCAAGCGGCCACGGTTGCGGACTCGGCTACTTTCTTTGGAAGCATGACGGCTGATGGTATTTACCTGGGAACAGATGCGACGGAACACTGGCTGCGGGATTCCATGGCTAAATGGGCGGCACCTATTTTTCAACGAGATACGGCCTGGGCTTTTACCGCCACTCAACGGAATGTCTATTTAGCCAAAGACGGAAAAACAGCTTGGTTTGAGGAGTGGCTCGATACCTGGATGGGCGTTTGCCGGGGAACCGGCGTTGTACAACTTACCCAGGACGGCTGGCGAATCCGGCACTACCACCTGGCAATTGCTGTACCTAATGATAAGGTTAAAAGCTATTTAGCGTTATTTAAAAACTAAGGTCGATTATCTCCGTATTCTTTTTTCCAGGCCAACACACCGCCAAGTAAATTGCGCACATTCTTAAAACCCTGCGATTGCATATAGCGTTGTGCCTGTCCGCTACGCCCGCCAGAACGACAATAAAGTACGATTTCTTCATCTTTGCGATCCGTATACTTTTCTAATGCAGCTGGAATGCTAGCCAGTGGAATGAGTTCTCCTCCGAGGTTAAACTCCTCAAATTCGTATGGTTCCCGAACATCGATCAAAATAAATTTTTCATTGTTATCTAAACGGTTCTTAAGTTCTTGTACATTGATATCCATGATAGAAATAATTTAACAGCTGAAAGTTGAAAATATAAACTTTGATAGCAAGCGCGAATATAGTAAAATCTGTTAAAATTGAAATTTCTTCTTTCATCTGCGGGAGTTTTATACTATATTTGTCATATTAATGTAAGATTTGTATCTGCTTGATTATCAAGTCCTAGGGACTATTACAGCAGAAAATTTTAAAAGCAGAGCCAACCTTTTAGGAACTATAATACGTCATCATTAATATAAACTTCTTCTAAATTCATATCGCACTTGATATAAGCTGTGCTGATTTAGAAAAAATAATAGTGTGCATTTTTGATCACCCCTCTAATCTTTCCAAGTTATGAAGAACGGAAAATACCTTCTCCCACTTTGTCTTTTAGCCTTATTTTTTACCTCTTGTTTAAAGGATAAGATAGAAAAAGAAGAATTCTATTATACGGATACTGAAAAGACCGTGCTTGAAAGCTCTGGTTTAGAATTACCCAGCGAACGGCCTCATGAATATGATTTCAATATGCCTGCCTATTTATTAGGCAATCGCTTTGGCTTCCCGGGACAAAATCAAATGGATGATGCACGGGCCACTCTAGGACGGGTGCTCTTCTACGATACCAAACTTTCTGCGGATGATAAGATCAGCTGCGCCTCCTGCCATAATCAAAAACTGGCTTTCTCTGATAATGTCGCCTTGAGTGAAGGGGTGAATGGCAACAAAACGGCAAGAAACTCTTATCCAATCAGCTCAACGGCCTCTACTCGCCAATACTACGGCACACCAAACAATACGCTATTCTGGGATGCTCGTGCACGCCGGGTTGTTGATCAGAGCCGGCAAACAATTGAAAATCCGGATGAGATGGGCATGAGAATGAGTGACCTGGTAGTCAAACTTTCTAAAGAAGAATACTATAAAGTCCTCTTTGATAAAGCTTATCCAAATGATGGTGGAATTTCTGAAGATCGAATTTTGTCAGCACTGGAAGAGTTTGTTTTATCTATCATCCTAACCGATACTAAGTTTGATAGAGCATATACAGAATTATTAGGTGATCAGGATTTTGAGTTCCAACCCTACGCAGAGCTGGCCAGCTTTACGGAGGCCGAGAATAATGGAAAAACACTTTTTATGAATAACTGTGCCAGCTGTCACGGTCAAACCTTTACCTTATCTACCAAGCGAATCGCGAATAATGGTTTGGACAAAGTGACTACTGATGTTGGTGCCGGTCAGGGAGCCTTTAAAATCCCAATGTTGCGTAACGTAGAATTAACGGCACCATACATGCACGATGGCCGTTTTGCCACCCTGGAAGAGGTCATTGATTTCTATAGCGAAGGAATTGAATCGCATAACAACCTGGACGAAGAGTTAAATAGCTTGCCCGTAAATGCTGCAGGGAAAAGAGGATTTGGATTTACGGATGGTGAGAAACAGGATTTGATCACTTTCTTAAGAACCTTGTCGGATGACTCTTTCGCCGATGATGTAAGATTTTCTGATCCGTTTAAACCTTAGTATTAAACCATTATCAAATAAAAAACGGGAATGTGCACAAGGCGCATTCCCGTTTTTTATATCAGTTTTTTTGTTACTTACTCGCCAAAAAAAGTAAGGTAACTTACGCCTAAATTAATACCTCTGTTCCTTATCTCGCCTTCTCCATCAGCTATATTTGCCAAGCCAAGAAGATACCGTGCATCGATAACAACTTTCCCACCAGTGATCGGAATGCTAACGCCACCGCCAAAGTTGATGCTAAAGTCTGTAGATTTCAAACCGATGTCATCAAAACTGCCTGTATCTTCATCACCATCACTCTTAGCTTTATAACCTATGCCAAATCCAATGCTTGGTCCGGCTAAGATAAACCCGGCAATAGACTCCTGTGTCCCTAAATTATATTTGATCAGCACAGGAATTTCAAGATAGTTTAGTGCTCTTTTTAGGTCGCTACCCAAAAAGTTAAATTTGTATCCTTTTTGTAAAAAATGTAACTCTGGCTGAATGCTAAAAGTTTCTGAGACACCAATATCTGCGGAAACAGCAATGTCAAGTCCTACTTTAGCGTCAGTATCCATGCCTTCTCCGTCAACTTTCGCCAGGTTAATACCAACCCGGCCACCAACTGAATTTTGAGCTTGAATGGAATTTTGCCATCCTACGATAGCTAGGATTAAAAATGCTTTGGTAACAATTTTCATAATATTTTTTTTAATTAAAAAATAAATGGTCCCTTAATGTAAGCGCAATTTATTGTTATAACAAAAAAAATAGAGGGTAATTTTTATTGAGCTTAAAATTGTAAACTCAAAGTGTTGGCGCTTTATTTTTCAGAAAATTAGGCTGAATTAGTAACAGGCTTTTTTGAAGTTTAGCCGGATAGATGAGTAAGAGTTAATGTGTTTAAAATATTGATTGTCAATAAATAACGACTTTGTTTAACTGTGGTGGACAGCGTTTTATTTTAACTTATCTCGCAAAAAATGCCCGGTGTGTGACGCTTTTACGTCTGCTAAATCCTCTGGCCTTCCCTCAAAAACAAGATGCCCACCAGCTTTCCCACCTTCCGGACCCAGGTCGATAATCCAGTCTGCCGATTTTATAACCTCCATATTGTGTTCAACTACCAATACGGTATGTCCTTGCTCTACCAAAGCATTGAAGGCATCCAGTAGTTTTCGAATGTCGTGAAAATGTAGACCTGTTGTTGGCTCATCAAAGATGAAAAAGATTTGGTTACTGTTTCGCTTTCCCAGAAAGGAAGCCAGTTTTACCCTTTGCGCTTCTCCGCCGGATAAGGTGCTGGAAGACTGGCCCAGTTTTACGTAACCAAGGCCAACATCAAATAAGGGTTGAATTTTATTAACAACGTCTTTGCGGTCGGCAAAAAATTCCAAAGCCTCCTCTATACTGAGATTGAGGATCTCATAAATATTTTTATCATTATAACGCACTTCTAACACCTCATTCTTAAATCGTTTACCACCACAAGCTTCACACTCCAGGTGAACGTCTGCCAGAAACTGCATCTCAATTACTTGTTCTCCTTCTCCCTGACAAGCATCACAACGACCTCCCTCTACATTAAAACTGAAATGCTTAGGTTGAAAGCCTTTGATTTTGGCCGCCTGTTGATCTGACATTAACTTGCGTATCGCATCATAAGCTTTTACATAAGTCACCGGGTTAGACCGGGAAGACTTACCAATAGGCTTTTGATTGATCATTTCTACCTGAGTGATCTGTTTTAAGTCACCGCCAAAATCACTATGCTGACCGGGTGCTTTAGTAGTGGGCTCTCCCAAATGAGCTTTAAGCAAGGGATGCAAAATACTTTTGACCAATGTCGTTTTTCCCGAGCCGGAAACCCCACTCACTACCGTAAAAACATTAAGGGGAAATATCACATCAATATTTTTCAGGTTATGTTGGTTAGCTCCTTTGATGAAAATCTTATCTGAAAATTTGCGACGCATCTCAGGCAATGGAATTTCCATGCGACCACTCATATAATTAGCGGTCAAACTATCCTTCGCCTCTGTGTGAATACGTTCGTAAGCTCCGGCAAAGACGACTTCTCCGCCATGAATTCCAGCACGGGGGCCCATATCCACCAGGTAATCTGCATTAGCAATGATATCTTCTTCATGCTCTACGACGATCACCGTATTTCCCAGATCCCGAAGATTTTTTAAAACACTCACCAGGCGAGAAGTATCCCGAGGGTGTAATCCGATACTAGGCTCATCCAGAATATACATGGAGCTGGTGAGGTTACTGCCAAGGGTACGGGTCAGGTTAATGCGTTGGGTTTCTCCACCGCTAAGCGTAGCAGAAAGACGGTCCAGGGTAAGATACCCAAGTCCTACTTTACACATAAATTCTAATCTGGTATTGATTTCCAGGATCAATCTCCTGGCAATTGTTTGGTCGAAATCACTTAGCTCCAGGTTCTGGAAATAAACCATTAACTCGTCAATCGGCATCTCTACCAATTCCCCGATGCCTTTGCCTGCTACTTTAACATAATTCGCTTCCGGTCGTAATCGGTAGCCGTCACAAACATGGCAGGTTGTACGCCCCCGATAACGCGCCAACATCACCCGGTTTTGGATCTTATAGGTTTTCTCCTGAAGTTTTTTGAAAAAAGCATGAATACCCTTAAAATGTTTATTCCCATCCCAAAGGACTTTTTTCTCTGCTTTGGTCAAATCCTGATAAGGAGTATGTAGCGGAAAATCAAAGAGATGAGCATTGTTAAGCAACTTTATAGACCACTGCTTGGCCTTGTCGCCTCGCCAGCAGGCAATAGCACCCTCATAAACGGATTTCGATTGATCCGGAATAACTTTGCGTTCATCAATCCCCATTACCCGGCCATATCCTTCACATTTAGGACAGGCACCATAGGGATTATTATAATTAAACAACTGAGGAGTCGGTTCGAGAAAGGTAAGGCCATCGAGCTCAAAGCGGTTGTTGAAGCCTTCGGTAGCTTTTCCAATAACATCAACAATACACTCGCCTTCGCTTTCATAAAAAGCAGTTTGGATGGAATCGGCAATCCGCTTATTATTTTCTTCATCCGATTTTTTAATCACAAACCGATCAATCAAAATCCGCAAATTTAGATCTTTACTGTCTTTGATCGATTGTTGGAGGTCAAAATCCGCAGTTTCAAGTAAATCCTCAATGCGTAGAAGCTGATCTTGATAGTTAAGCCGGGTATAGCCCTTTTGCAGAAGTAGGTTAAGCTCTTGTTCCAGGCTGCGATCGCCATATTTATGTTGAAGGGGAATAAACAATTGGACCTTGTCGTCATCAGAGAACTGATTAATAAAATCCACTACATCGCTAACTTCATGCTTTTTTACCAATTCACCACTTACCGGGCTGTAAGTTTTTCCAATCCGTGCATAATATAGTCGCAGAAAATCATAAATCTCAGTTAAAGAGCCCACGGTAGAGCGAGCATTGCTGGTGCTTACCTTTTGTTCAATGGCAATTGCCGGGCAAATACCCCGGATGTAATCAACTTCCGGCTTTTTCATCCGCATCAGAAACTGCCGTGCATAGGAAGATAGACTCTCTACATAACGGCGCTGTCCTTCTGCGTACAAGGTATCCATAGTAATGGAAGATTTCCCCGAGCCAGATACACCAGTGACGACAACCAATTGATTACGTGGGATCATCAGGTCCACGTTTTTTAAGTTATTTCCACGGGCCCCTTTAATATAAATTCCTTTTTTGATGTCGCGGTGATCTGTTTTCTCCAGTGTCACAGCCGATTTCTTTCTTGGCATAGTTTAAAAAATTCAGAAGTAGCGGCGATTGTTTAGGTTTGCCGGAACGCAGCATTCAGATAATATAAAGACCGGTAAACATAAACAAAATTTATCAAAAGTGAGAATAAATTGTGTTGATATTTACGCTAAGAGTAAATGGACCAGATTTAATGCTTCAGAGCCAAAAAAGTTCATTATTTTGCATAGACTCTTAACAAAATGCGAAGGTTTTGGATTAGTATTTGCTTTAATATATTGCGAAAAACCGGCTAAAATCAAGGTTTCAGGCGATCATATATTAGTATTCAACGATCAGTTAATATTATGTTAATAAACGTTAAAAGCCTGCCGCCGATAGAAGAAAAGCTTACTTTAGTGTAATCAAAGCGAAATAATCCTTTGTTTTACTTTATTTTATCCATATTTTTTATCCACCAAATTAGTACTCTATAAGCGATAAACTTTACATAACTTCTGTTTTTTATTTGACATCTTAAATTGGATAGTTATGCAAGTTACGCCGCTTAACGATCAAGCGCTGATCGCCCGTTATCTTGACGGGGATGAACGTGCTTTCGAAGAATTGCTTACCCGCCATAAGCAAAAAATTTACACCTCTATTTATCTTTTTGTCAAGGATCAATCCTTAGCTGAAGACATCTTCCAGGAAGTCTTCATCAAAATCATTGATACTCTACGTAAAGGAAAATACAACCACGAAGGCAAATTTGTTCAATGGGCCATGCGAATTTCCTACAACATGTGTGTAGATTATTTCCGCCGGAACAAACGCCGCCCTAAGGTTTCTCCTACCGAAACATTTGACATTTTTGACGTACTGAAAACGCACGATGATAATGCGGAACAACGTATCATGAAAAGCCAGACGCACGCTAAAGTCCGTCGCTTGGTGGATATGTTACCTCCCGAACAACGCGAAGTTGTTATCCTGCGCCATTATGCGGATATGAGCTTTAAAGAAATTGCTCAGTTGACACGCGTGAGCATCAATACGGCTCTAGGCCGGATGCGCTATGCCCTGATCAACATTCGTAAGATGATCGAAGAAAAACAGGTTACGCTGCAATAGCAGTTGATAAAAGACCGGTTTCAAACTACTGACTGATTATAATTGTAAAAAACAAAAGACCCCATAAATTGG
>CBDUIU010000162.1:0-7767 GCA_965367335.1 uncultured Saprospiraceae bacterium | reverse complement strand
GACCTTAGCCTTGATGTACGAACGGTACCGCCAATTAAATAACGGCGATAACCCCCGAGGAGAATTGATGAAAGCAATTGCCTGTAATACAGCTGAAGACCTGGGAATGCCCGGGCCTGATTATATCTTTGGCTATGGACTAATCAATGGCCGCCGGGCAATTGAGGTGATCAATAATCAACAATACCAAACCGGCGAGATCAATCAGGGTGAACAAAAGGTTCATACGATCACGGTTCCAGCTGGTGTAAAGCGAGTAAAAGCAATGTTATATTGGCATGATAAAGAGGCGGAAGCTTTTGCAGAAAAGGCATTGATCAATGATTTGGACTTGACACTTATTGATCCTGCTGCCCAGTCTTTTTTGCCTTGGGTACTTGATCATACACCGGCTAATGTCCAATACCCGGCTACTCGCAAAGTTGATACATTAAATAACATCGAGCAAGTAACCCTGGATGATCCCACCCAGGGAGTCTATCAGTTAGTCATCGATGGCTCTGATATTCCTTTTGGTGCCCAGTCCTATGTCATCGTTTATGATTTCATTGAAGAAGAACTCATGCTTACCTTTCCTTCCGGAGGAGAAACCTTAACTCCCGGAACGCAGGAATACATCCAATGGGATGCGGAGATTACAAACTACGATGAATTTACGATTGAGTACTCTGATAATGGTGGTCAAAGTTGGGAAATACTGGAAGATGGTCTTTCAGACACTGATCGTCATTTTACCTGGACAGTGCCAAATGTGGTAACGCAAAATGGAATTTTACGGATTTCAAAAAATGGTGGTACCGGGCTAAGCTCCCAAAACCAGATTCCATTTAATATTATCGACGCGCCGACAGGATTAACCGCTGAACCATATTGTAATGGGTTAGTTGGATTAAGCTGGCAAGGTATAGCAGGAACCAATGTTACGTATAAAGTAAGTATTTTCGACGGGGAACAAATGACAGAATTGTCAACTGTTTCAGATACCAGTTATATTGTTAGCGAAGAATTGACAACCGGTAAAAAATATTGGTTCTCTGTCAATGCTATCTGGGATCAAGTGGCACAAAGTGAAAGAACAGTAGCTACGTTTTGCGTACCTGATCCCGACTTGTTATGTCCGTGGAGAAATGATCCACAGCTGATTATGGCACAGACCACTGAACGAGGTCGATTTAATACCAACTCATCCCTGGGCGATGATGAAAATGTCAGGATTGTAGTTAGGAACGTAGGAACTAATGCTATTGATAGCGTTTTGGTTTCTTATCAAATCAATAACCAGCCGATTGTTTCAGAATGGGTCAAGGAGACCGTTGCATCCGGGGACACTTTGTTTTATGAATTTTCACAAAAAGCGAACTTATCCGAGGTGGGTACTCATACCATCAATACCTGGGTTAATTTACCGGATGATACCAACCTGACCAATGATAGCCTGATCAATCAGAATTTTGCGATCCAATTACCAAACGAGCAGGTACAACTTCCTTTCGGTAATGACTTTGTAAATGCGGAAGAGCTAACCTATATTTCTAAAACCATTGGTTTGGAAGGTGCAAAAAGCCTGGATTTTGAGCCACTTGAAAATGGAAAGTTGGTTGTACAGCAAGGAGCATTTTACTTGCTTCCGGAAGATCAGTCCGATACGAGTAATATCACTAATGACCTGATTGTCACCTTAGATATGACAGACTATATTGACCGAACACCGGTAATGGTGATGCATTTTGACTATTATTCGCTGGAAACGGGGATTGGTCCTTTATCGCAAGTTAAGCGAGAACCGTCAACCGTATGGATAAGAGGTTCAGATTCGGATGAATGGGTGCTTTTGATGGAATTAAATAATGAAGAGAATTGGGCAAGTGAAAGCAACATTAAGATAAAAGAAGCGCTTGAGCATGCAGGACAGACCTTAAGTGTCAGTACTCAAATTCGTTTTCGACAAAATGATAGTTTTGGTTTAGCCTTAAGTGATTTAGTCGTAGAAGAGATTCATGCCTTGCCGGTAGAGTGGGAACACTTCCAAGCCCAAGCGGTCGGTAGCGGCCAAGTGTCATTAAGTTGGATCACCGCAAATGAGGAACAAAATGATTTCTTTGAGGTAAAAGCGGCCTACCTGACTGAAGAGGACGAAGGCCACCCGGTTTACCAAACCATCGCTGTCATTGATAGTAAGGCTAATGGTCCGGGCCGCCAATATTATCAATATACCGATCAACAGCCATTCACCGGTAAAGTACTTTATAAGATCAGACAAGTAGATACAAACCAAAATAGTAGTGATTCTCCTATACGAGTAGTAAGTATAGACCAACCAATACGTGGTGAGCTTAACGTTTACCCAAATCCTTTTGATGGACACATCAACATAACCACCGCTCCTGATTTTGGAGACGTTCAGCTTGTTCGTCTCATCGATCTCCAGGGCAAAACACTTTTTTTACATGAAAATACAACTACCAACAGGACAATCAATCTAGATGTACCTGACTTCCCGGCCGGGTATTATTTTATCGAATTGCTTGGCGATAAAGGCGTAGCTCGTCGAAAAATTGTGAAGCAATAAGCTGGGAGTATTATGAGAAACCTCAACCCATCGCGTTTTCGCGGTGGGTTTTTTTTGTCTTTCGCAAATTATTTTTAATTAAAAAAAGTACACTATTGGGCTTTTCTGAAAGAATTATTAAAAATTTTCAAAAAAAATTGCGCTTTTTATTGCACAATTAATGCGTGAAAAATAGTTATTTTCTATCATAAAATTTAAAGAGTACAATCTAATAGACTATCATTCAGTTTATTATAAATACAATTATTTATATAATAAAAAAATAAATGTAACAAAGATGCTTTTTTGTACTTTTTTTCAGAGTAGAAATGTTGGATTATTGTATCATGAAGAACGGGAAACAGTGAAGATTGAATAAAAAGCAAGAAAAAAGATTTTTGCTTTTAGCGCGAGAAAGAAGAGAAAAGGATAAGAAGTTGAAAGAAATATCTCGCCAATAAATTTGGATATGTTCATGGGATTATAATTTGTTGAATGTGTGTTGTGAGTCGTATCGGACTCCGAAACGACTTACAACTCACGTTTTTTTCAAAATCCCTTGCTTAAGTCGATTAATTCTTTTCTTGAGATTTTATATAAGAACCTAGCAAAACTGATCTAAACTATTAGTACGTTTTTCCGCTGGTTTAAGTACCAGCAACTTATTTCGGATATGTTCATGGGATTATAATTTGTTGTAGTGAGTCGTTCAGGAATTACCTGGACGACTTCCTTTTTTTATACCATCCCGCTTTCCTACCTTTGTGCTAAGAAATCTTCAACTCAAGCACTTGAAAAAAATCATTTTTACGGTTACGACGGATCTCAGTTACGACCAGCGTATGCAACGGATCTGTCATTCTCTGGCTAAAGCGGGTTATGAAGTGCAATTGATCGGTCGTCAGCAACCTCGCTCCATTCCGCTTACCACAGCTTCCTATTCGCAAAAACGGCTAAAATGTTTCTTTCATAGCGGTAAATTCTTCTATTTAGAATATAATTTACGCCTTTTGTTGTATCTGATCCGTCAAAACACGGATGCCATCTGTGCAATTGACCTGGATACGCTCTTACCTGTTTTTCTAACAGCACGTCTTCGCCGTAAAATTCTGGTTTACGATGCGCACGAGTATTTTAGTGAATTACCAGAGCTCCAGCAACGTCCTTTAATCAAAAAAATATGGACTTATCTGGAAGGCTTACTGGTGCCCAGAGTAAAACATGCTTACACCGTAGGTAAGGCCTTGGCAGTAGCTCTCGAAGAAAGATATGATGTACCATTTGCGGTGGTTCGTAACCTGCCACTTCGGCAATCCCTGTCACCGGATCCTGCGCTTATCCGAAAAGCTCAGGAGCTAAAAACTCAATTTCCAAATACCACCTTTTTACTTTATCAAGGCGCCCTCAATGAAGGCCGCGGTATAGAAACTGCTATTCGCGCGCTCCATCACTTAAATAATACCCAGCTCTGGCTAGCCGGAGAGGGTCCGCTCAAACAGCAAATCCTGGATATCATTACTGCAGAAAAGCTTCAAAAACGGGTGCATTTCTGGGGTTACCTAAGCCCCCAATCGCTCCAATCGCTAAGCCCATTTGCAACTATTGGCCTTAATCTCCTTTCTGATCATGGTTTAAATTATTATTATTCTCTTGCTAATAAAACCTTCGATTACCTGCATGCGGAACTTCCTGCTATCCATATGGATTTTCCGGAGTATCGCCAGTTAAATGCTCAACATCCAACGGCTTTATTATTACCAAAGTTGAGTGAGGACGAATTAGTGGATGCCATTAGCAGGTTACAAAAGGAACCTGGTCTTTATGATCAATTAAAGGGAAATTGTCAAATATTGTTGAAGGAATATTGTTGGGAAAATGAAGAAAAACGATTAATTCAATTCTGGGAAAGCATCCTGCCCGATGAAGCAAATTCATAACCGATTTAGTTAGTGTACGCACCTGCTCCTAACTTTTAGCCCTTAGTATATTTGAGGTGTTTTTTGGTGCTTTTTATCCTATTATCTCATGGAAGCTTTTCCTTATTTTCACATTAAAACCTTACATTTGCTTCCGTTAAATTTCTACGTCATTTTCAAATGAAGATACATGCAATTAATTGATGGAAAACAACTTGCCAAAGACATCAAGGCTGAAATCGCAGCGGAAGTAAAAACCTTGGTTGATGGCGGCCATAAAGTGCCGCATCTTGCCGCGGTATTAGTCGGAGAAGACCCTGCTAGTCAGGTCTATGTTCGCAACAAAGTTCGTTCCTGCGAACGTGTCGGCATGAAGTCTACCTTGGTTCGTAAATCAGCGGAGACAACAGAGGCAGAGCTCCTGGCTATTGTTGAGCAACTCAATCAAGATCCTGACATTGATGGGTTCATCGTACAACTGCCACTGCCTAAGCACATCAATGAAGAAAAAGTAACTTTGGCGATTGACCCTCGCAAAGATGTCGATGGATTTCATCCGATGAACTTTGGTCGTATGGCACAAGGCTTACCTGCCTATCTGCCAGCTACGCCCTTCGGTATTCTGCAAATGTTGGAGCGCTACAACATTGATGTTACGGGCAAAGAATGTGTTGTCCTCGGACGTAGTAATATTGTCGGTACGCCGATTAGTATCCTTTTATCTCGTAAAGCGACTCCTGGAAATGCGACCGTTGTGCTTTGCCATAGCCGTACCCAAAACCTCGCGGATTATACCCGTCGCGCGGATGTATTAGTGGTCGCCCTTGGTCGCCCAAACTTTGTTACGGGTGATATGGTCAAAGAAGGAGTAATCGTTATCGATGTTGGGATTAATAGGGTAGAGGATGCCAGTAAAGAAAAAGGATACCGACTTTGCGGAGATGTGGACTTTGACAGTGTGGCTCCCAAGAGTAGCTATATCACCCCCGTTCCGGGTGGTGTTGGCCCAATGACGGTGACTTCTTTGTTGATGAATACCCTTAAATCATGCAAAGGGGAGGTTTACGGCTAAGGGTTTGCTGACTCTAGATATCTTTTGCGTTGATGCCTTGAACTTTGCTCTCCTCTTTATCAAACATTATCAAATTGCCTGATTGGCAAATCCTGAAACCGACAATGGACTACTACCAATATACGATCACTACTCCTGATAGTCAAAGAGAATTTGTACTGGCCTTCCTTTCTAATCTTCCATTCGACAGTTTTACGGAGTCTGACACCGGGTGGGAGGCTTATGTGCCTGCCAATGAAGACCAGGATGCCATCCAGGAAGCATTGAAGAATTTACCAGAAAGTCTCAACCTTTCTTTTTCCCAGACTTTTATACCCTATAAAAATTGGAATGCGGAATGGGAAGCAAATTTCCAACCGGTTTATGTGGAAGATTTTGCCTGTGTGAGAGCCTCTTTTCACCAACCACAGCCCCAAATGGCGCATGACCTGGTGATCGATCCTGAGATGGCCTTTGGTACCGGGCACCATGAAACCACTTGGTTAATGATAGCTCAAATGAAGCATATTGATTTTAAGGGGAAAAGTGTTTTTGATTATGGCTGTGGAACCGGGATTTTAGCTATCCTGGCTAAGCAATTAGGAGCTTTGGAAACAGTGGCCATTGATATTGATCCAAAATCCACAGAAAATACGGAGAAAAATGCCATTGCTAATGGAGTGGAAGGTATTGAAATCTTAACGGGCGACTTGGAGGTCTTGGATGACAACAAAACCTTTGATATCATTCTGGCGAACATCAACCGGAATGTAATTTTAAAGGCCTTGCCTGCGTTATATGTAAGGACCAAAACGGAAGGCACACTTCTTGTCTCAGGTATATTGAAAAGTGATCAGGAAATTGTTTTAACTACTGCTGCTCAGGCAGGCTTTCAACGCCAGAAAATCCAACAACGTAATAATTGGCTTTGCATCCAATTTACCCGATAATAAGCAATTCTCTGTCATTAATTTTGTCAAGCAAACACTAGGTGAATGTTTAAACATATCTTTCTTTCCCTCTTTTTAGTAGGCTATTGCCTTTCTGCCAATGCCCAATCCCTTGATTCATTTTCTGAAAATAAAACAGAATTTATAAAACAGCTGGAAGAAATGATGACCGCTAGTAAGCGGGATGCTATGGAGGAACTCTATGAGAATTTTGAAAAATTCTATAAATCCGGGGCCTTTAACGAAGAAGAGTTTCAGATCTTGCTCGCAACTTCCAATGCGATGTTAAAGCAGAAAATGAAGGCTAGCCCTTATTTTTCCAGTTATCTTAACTGCTTGATTGCTGTCAAGAAAACCCAAAATGCAGAAAAAAACTTTGTGGAATTGCATGAAGTCCTGAATGGGATTCTGGGAGATATAGAAAATCGGAAATTACGACCTTACGATACCTTTTTAACCTTTGCTGAAAGCTTCTATGGACGAAATGCCCTGCGCTATTCCAAGAATGGCGTAATTTGGAGAGGCTTTGCCGATAATTATGAATTGGTTTATGAAGAGAAGAACCCTATAGTGAAATTCGAGAAATTGGATTTACAAGCTTCTCGAAAACAAGATTCTATTACCATTTTTGGTACTAGTGGCACCTATTTCCCTTTAGATCTCATCTGGAAAGGGGAAGGTGGCAAAGTGACCTGGGAAGAAGCAGGCCTTGACGCTAATACCTATGCAGTTTTAGGTGCTTATGAGATAGAAACCAAAAAGGCAATTTACGAGGTGGCCGAAGCAGAGCTGTTTTATCCCGATCTTTTCCCGGGGCGTTCGATCAAGGGAAGTCTAACCCATAAGTTGACGGTTAAAAATGACAAGCGTGAGGCATCATATCCTCGCTTTGAATCGAAAGAGGATGTTTTGGAAATCAACGATATTGGTGAAGGGATTAAGTATGTAGGAGGATTCCGGTTGCACGGTACAACGGTTTATGGATACGGACCAGTGACGAATAAAGCACAGATTATTATCGAACAAGGCAAGTATATATTAAAGGGTCGCTCAGAGTTGTTTGTCATACGCAAAGGAGAACGTTTAGCTTCACAAGGAACCGAGGTTACCCTTTATTATGGCCAGGATTCCCTGTATCACCCTTCCGTTAATATCAAGTTTGACATTGAAGATCGTGTGATGAGTATGTACCGTGGAAAACGCGGATCGGATCGAAATCCCTTTTTCTACTCGCTTTATCAAGTGAACATCGACTCGGACAATATCGATTGGTACATGAATGCAGATTCAATGGTTATTGGT
>CBDUIU010000161.1:0-7801 GCA_965367335.1 uncultured Saprospiraceae bacterium | reverse complement strand
AACAATGAATTAACGAATCAAAAAAATTATTCTTTTTTCAGGAGCTCTGCTGGATTGACATTTAGGGTTTGCCAAACTTTAAAACCAACCGTAAGTGTAGTAATAATGAGGATTACTATGGTTGAAAATAGTATAGTAGGCCAGTTGACTCCCACGTTCACCGTATAGATTAAATCCATCAATAAAGTGGTCAATTGGTAACCGGCATAACAGCCAACCAGAATACCTGCTATAACGATCCAAAAATAGCCTTTGTTAACCAGGTAAATAATGTGCAAAGGTGAAGCACCTACCACCCTGCGGACTCCAATTTCTTTCATCCTTTTCAAAATAGTCAATGAGACCAATGCAAACAGGCCGGTAGCTGTAAGTAAAATTGCAACAATAGCAAACCAGGAAAATACCTTGGCAATATTCGTGGTAACGTTAATCGCTTCTGCAGCAACCTCATTTTGATAAAAACCTCCAAAGGGTTTCATTGGGAATGATTTAGTCCAGGCCGCTTTTACTTGGCCATATGCATTTGCAAGTTCTCCAGGTTTTGCCCGAAGAATAATATGATTATAGGCTGCAGGTCTTACAAAGGTCAGAGCTGATGGTTCCAGGGGCTCAAATAAATGATGCGAATGAAAATCTTCAAGTATACCGACTATAGTGTAAGTATGATTGCCGACTAGAATGTTCTTATCCAGGGCTTCTTCATCGCTCCAACCGTATAGCGAAGCCATTTTTTGGGTGATGAGCATTCCCTTTTCAAAGTCTGTGGGTAAGGAGGCATTGAATCCACGACCAGCAGCTAAGTCTAGACCCATGATGTCCAGAAATCCCTCACCGGTCTCAAAGTAGTTCACCTCGAATTTTTTTCCTTCTGCCTCTGCTGAACGGGAGTGATAGGTAAAACCAATAATATCATTAGTTCCTGCAAAGGAGGCTACTTCGGGTACCTGTTGAATGACATCACGGAAAGCATAAAAAGTACTCTCATCCCGAGTTGGGACGGTTATTAAGTATTCTCGATCGTACCCATAATCGTAGTTAACATGAAATTCGGAGTTTTGGCTAAAGGCAATACCTGCGATCAAGGTAATGACAGATATAGCAACTTGTAAGCCCAATAATATCCGGGAAAAAAGATTGGAACCTCCTAATTTGACAGACCCTCTGAAGATCTGGCTGGGGTTAAATCGGCTGCTATAAAATGCAGGGTAGCCACCTGCCAACAAAGTAGTCCCGATCAGCGTGATAGCTAAAAAGATCAGAAGCTGGGGATCATGTAAATAGTCGGCCTTAGCCTCAACGTAAATAAACATCTCCTGATAAGTAGGTAACCACCAGGCATTAATCAAGATCGATAAACTTATGGCAAGGATTACAATTGCATTGCATTCTAACAAAATTTGAGCACGTAATTGATTTGTTGTACCTCCTAAGACTTTACGAACCCCCATTTCTTTTAGTCGCCTACCAGAGCGAGATACCGTTGTGTTGGCAAAATTCAAACAGGCACATAATAATATTAATAAAGCATTGATAATTGGACCATAAGTAGCGGAATCTGCGGGGCGCTCAAAAAGACTGTTGTTACTGATTGTTCTGTCCACCGCATTTTCTGCCATGGTGATCAATTTGAAACGCGTCACTTTCCAATCTTCCAGGGCAGCATTCTGGATAGGAATATATTTTTTAAAATTAGCAGCCAGCTGGTTTACGTCAGCTTGATCGTTAAGTTTGAAAAACGCAGCATTCAGTAATTCGCTCCAGTCGTTTGGTGCTAGCTGTTGCCCAGTTGGTTGGAGGTAATTTTCAATATGGGTAAGCATATTAAAGCGAATGGTAGAGTTCATCGGTGTGTTTTTCAAAACACCTTTTACCTGTAAGGCTCGTTGAAAATCAGTTCCGGCATAAAGCTGCAATGTCTTACCCAATGGATCTTCCTGGCCAAAATATTTAGTGGCCATTTCTTCTGTAATTAAAATGGCACTTCGATCCGTAAGGTCATTACTACCGCTAAGCAGGGGGAAGTTGAAAAAATCAAAAAAAGCGGGATCTGTGAAATGTAAATGCTCGGCAAAAGGTTCACTATTATCTGGTTTTACGTCAAGTCCTTGTGAAAAAAACCTTACCGTTTCTTCAATACTGGAAAATTCTTCTTTTGCCAATTCGGTTAGTGGGAGTGGGAAAAGACCTTTCCAACCATCGCTACCATCCCGTTGTACAAGCCCACGATATATCTGTTCGCGCTGTGGATGAAAATCATCAAACCCCATGCTGAAGCGATAATTTTGGTAAGCCCAAACGATGGCAGCAATCCCAATTCCCAATCCTACAACATTGATTAGCGTGTACAGCTTACTGTTCCAAAGATTACGGAATGAGATTTTTAGATAGTTTTGCCACATAGTGATTGGACTAGAGAGGTATGAAAAATTAGATAGCAGAAATAAAAGGCTAAGGTGTAAGTGCAGATTGATTCTGGAACAAAGCACCAGCATTAATTGCAAAGTTGTGCTCTGATAAGTATACCAACCACTGACCTAAGTCTCCATGCATAAGTAGGGCAACGAGTATCCCGAAACAGATGATTAAAACGCCATTTTTCAGTTGATCTCCTGGTTCAACATTATTGGACGGGATCGGAGAAAGATTTACATTGGTGGATCGCATATTTCATTCTTTTTTGGTCGCCCTTGATATAGTTCAATGCCAGTGCCAAATAAGTAATGAGCTGATATACAGTCTAATATAAAGATGAAATTTCAAATACATGAAAAGGTGTTCGATATTGAACAATTTTGTGTTCGAAAGTGGACGGATATAAGCTGTAAGCAGGGTATCCTGTACCGGATATCATTCGTCTTTTATGCTCTCTATGGGGTTGGCAATAGCTGCTCGCCAGCTTTTCCAGCTCACCGTTAAAAATGCAATCGCGATGGTCACCAAACCTGCCAGCACCAGCAGCCACCATGAGATACTGATCCGGTAGGCATATTCTTCCAACCAGTTTTCCAACAGAAAATAAGCAATGGGCGTGGCAATGAGCAATGCAATAAAAACCAGTTGTAAAAAATCTTTGGATAGCATGGCGACTATACTGCCGATACTTGCACCAAGTATCTTGCGAATACCAATCTCCTTCGTTCGTTGTTGTGCGGTATAAGTCGCTAGGCCGAATAGTCCCAGGCAGGCAATAAAAATAGCTAATCCCGCAAAGAGGTTAAATGCCTTCGAAAGTGTTTTTTCATTAGCATATTGTTGGGAAAAGTTATCGTCCAGAAACCAATATTCAAATAGGTTGAGGGGAAATAGGTCTCCCCAGGTATGTTGTATTTCAGCTAGCGTTAAACTCAACTGTTCTGGTTTTACCTTTAAAGAGAGATACCCGTTCACAATTCTTGGATTAAGGGTATACATGGTGGGACGAGTTGGCTGTTGTAATCCTTCGATGTGAAAATCTGCTACGACTCCGCGGATGGTGATATGTCGATCAGGTGAACGATCAAAAGCAATACCTTGCCCCACCGCATTTTCCGGACTAAGAAAACCAAAAATACGACAAGCAGATTCATTGAGTATTATATTGCCTCTAAGACTGGCCCGGTCTTTCACGTCGTAAAGGTCACCCGTAAGAATGGGGATTTGATAAGTATGGAAAAAATTCGGTGCCACATCAAGATAATAGATAGCACTTTGCATGCTGTTATCCGGTTGGTCTACCCGGTGTAATCCTCCGCTACCACCGGAAATCGTTGATATACCCAGTCCAGGGGTGATATTGGAAGTGGTCATCTCCAAAACACCAGGTAACTTTTTAAGTTCTTGTTCAAAGACAACAAACCGGGAATAGGATGTGGTATCATTCCGATAATCCAGGTTAGGCATTTTAATCGCAACTATCTGATCCATAGATAAACCAAGATCGTGATTCCTCAGAAAGCGCAATTGATGTTCTACTACGCCCACCCCGATGATCAGGATGGTAGAACAGGCGAATTGAAAAACGACTAATCCTTTTCGTAAAGATTGTCCTTCCTTGCTTCTTCCAAAGTATCCCTTTAAAACCTGTATAGGTCGATAATGAGACAGGACCAGAGCTGGGTACAAACAAGCAAATAACAAACTACTGACAAATATGCCGGTAATCAGTAGGACAAAAGATCTGTCAAACACTAAAAAGTCGCTAAGTGGTCGGTTTACGAAGGTACCGAACCAGTGTACGCTTGCTTGAAGACACACTAAAGCCAATACCAAAGCCAAACCATTGAGCAAGGCACCTTCCATTAAAAACTGACCGATCAATTGTTCTCGACTGGCCCCAATCACTTTGCGTAGCCCCACTTCTTTGGCTCTGCGCAAGGCCTTAGCCGTCATCATATTTACATAATTAAAAAATGCGATGAGCAGGATAAAAATGGCAATGATGGAGAGAAAGTTGACCATTCGCCCATTGCCATTTGGTTCTATTTCATAGGTTAAGGCAGAATGTAAATGAATATCGGTTAAGGCTTGTTTGTGGAGGTGTAAGCCTTGTTGGGTCAGGTGTTTTTTGGAATAAAGCGCCAATTGATGATCAACTTTTGTCATATCAGTATTGGGCTGGACCAGGAAATAAGTATATTCCCAATAAGATCCCCAATTGTCCTCATGTCCTTTGGCATAGCGCGTGGCGTAGCTGGCCAGGATATTAAATTTCAGATGGGTGTTCTCTGGCGTATCCTTCACTACGCCCCGCACGGTATAGGTTCCCTGGAATACACCGGCAGGTACCTGTAGTGTTTCTCCAATCACCTCAACGGCTCCAAACAGGGTCCTTGCTGTGGATTCGCTGATGACAATGTCATAGGGCTTACTCAGGCAAATTTGCGCTTCTCCGGCAATAAATTGTTGGGGAAACATCTTTAGAAATCCTGGGTCGGTAAACCAGGCTCCTTTTATTTTTATCGGCTTGTTATCGTGCAGGAACATGACCTCGTGTTCATTGCGATTGTACAGCCGGGCATATTCTACTACTTCCGGCAGATCCCTTTTTAGTGCCGGGCCAATTGCCGAATGTGTATTTGCATCCAAGGTGACCTCACCCTTTTCCGGCCTGGTTTCATTGTAGACCCGCCAGATCTCATTCGCGTAAGGGCTTTGTTGATCATAGCTCCATTCGTATCGTACAAATTGAACAATAATCAAAAAACTTAGCATGCCGAAGGAGAGCCCTAGTAGATTTAGTATCCCAAAAGTTTTATCTTTTAGAAAGGCGCGTAATGCAATTTTAAGGTAGTTCAATAGCATGGGTAAAAGTTTTTTGAATTAAACTCAATCATTGCGAATAGTGTCAACATGAGAGTTGGGGTTTATTGAGCAACTATCATGAGATAGAACCTGAAGGCCACTTGGCGACACTTAGCCTACTCATTCTTTAACCGTTCTGCCGGGTTCACCAGCGCTGCTTTGATTCCTTGAAAACTGACGGTCAAAAAGGCAATCAACATGGCCATCAGCCCGGCAACTATGAAGGACCACCACGGCATGGTGGTTCGGTAATAAAAGCCTTGGAGCCATTCATTGAGAAAGTAAATGGCCACCGGTGTTGCAATGACCAATGCCAGCATAACCATATACAGGAAATCCTTGGATAACAGAGCCACAATATTCCCGGTAGTCGCCCCCAGGATTTTGCGAACACTGATTTCTTTCATCCTACTTTCGGCTGCAAAAGCGGCTAATCCAAACAGACCCAAGCAGGAAATAATAATAGCTAACAGGGTGAATGCAAAAATAAGTTTAGCTAATCGCTGGTCGGTTTGATAAGCTTGCTGGAGTTTATCATTGAGGAAAAAGTATTCAAAAGGCTCGGAAGGGTTTATGGCTGTCCATCGGTCATTAAGATCAGTAAGTAAATCAGATAACTTATTAGTGGCGACAGAGGCAACCATTGCCCGGGGCGAGTCATTCAGACTCCAGGTAAATAAATGACTATCGACTTCCTGGCGTAGGCTTCCTGCGTGAAAATCGCTGATCACGCCAATGATTTCATGCGTATGTAAGGTGCCATTCCAATTCCACTGAACCTTTTTACCGATGGCATGATCTATCGTATAACCCAGGTTTTTCATTAATCTTTCCGTAATGACCGTACTTCTAACCGTATCAGCAAGTCGGGTGTTATCGAAAAAACGACCTTTTAATAATTCGAAATTCATCATGGATAAATACCCGGGATCAATCCAGTATCGCATGGTATGTGACGAATTTTCCTGTGACTGGCCTTCCCCGAAAACCAGCATGTCTTCTACGTTTGGCATGCCGGGTGTAGAGGAGGTGCCGCCGATTGCGTTCACCTGCGAATTTTGCAAAAACGATTCTTTCAGTACCTTATATTTGCCTGCTGCATCAGAGGTGTTGAGTGAAATAACCAACTTGGCTTCCGGTTCAAAACCCAGCTTTTTATCGCGGAGGTAGTTCATTTGCTCCTGAATAACAAAGACACCCTGGATCAAAGCAATGGAAACGATAAATTGAATAACCACTAAAGCCTTTCTTACTTTTTTTGCCGAAAACCGACTACCTACGGCTCCCCTAAAAATGTTTACCGGACTGAATGAGGATAAATAAAGGGCTGGATAACTGCCTGCCAGTAAAGAAGTGAATAATAAAATTCCAAGAATCCATAACACTAAAATCCCATCGCTGAATATGCCTAGTTCCAGATCCTTGTTGGCTAACTGGTTAAAGAATGGGAGTACTAATTGAGCTAAAATGCCGGCAACGATCATAGCCAGGGAAGTATAAATGAAAGCTTCTGTCAGAAATTGGCCGGATAACATACTTCGACTTGCGCCAATCACTTTTCGTACGCCTACTTCTTGCGCGCGGACTGTTGCCTTTGCCGTGGATAAGTTCATGAAGTTAATGCAGGCAATCAGTAAAATAAATAAAGCAATCGCTGCAAAAATGTAGACAAAAGCTAAATCGCCCACTGGCCCGATCTCATAATCAGCATCTGATCTTAAATAAATATCCTTTACCGCTTGTAGATAATGTGCTTTTTCAAAACCCAGGGTTCGCAAACGGTCACCAGCTTTTTCTTCTACTAAATCGGGAAATTTAGCAGCCAGGGATTGGGGGTTTGCATTTGGGCTCAGTCTGATGTAAGTATAAAACATATTATTCCCCGCCCACTCATTCAATGCATAAAAATATTGTCCCACAGCACCGCTGCGAAGATTCATGAAAAAATTGCTGGCAATATGGGTTGGAAAGGTAGACCGATCAATTACTCCGGTAATTTTAAATTCATTTTCACCCCACGGGTCACCTATTTTAATCGTTTGGTTGAGCGCTTTTTCTTCACCGAAAATCTTTTTCGCCATTTTTTTGGAAATGACGACGTTATAGGGTTCGTTCAAAGCTTGCTGTGGATCTCCTTCAACAAAATCGAACTTCAGGATCCGAAAAAAAGTACTATCTGCAAAAATGCCTTCTCTTTCGAAAAAAGATTGATCGCCATATTTTACTAAATATTGCTCTGTTCCCGGCGCTTTTAATAAACGTGCTGCCGATTCCACCTCCGGAAAATCATGCACCAGGGTCCAGGCCAAAGGAGAGGGACCTACCGCGGTTTTAGTATTCTTATCACCCGTATCGAAAGTTGTTCCAACCCGATATAGCCGATCAAGCTGAGCGTGATGCTGATCGTGTTGTAACTCATGTCTTAAATGCTGTAAAATTAGTAAGGCGCAAGCCAGGCCTATTGCCAAACCGAAGATATTGATTGCGGCATATCCTTTAAACTTAAGGAAATTCCGAAAGG
>CBDUIU010000160.1:0-7802 GCA_965367335.1 uncultured Saprospiraceae bacterium | reverse complement strand
TTTTAGCTAAACTAGCCTCTCCCTCAAACGCGGGGCTTGTGTAAGTCACGAAATTAAACTTCTCTTTTAATCAGTCTACCTGTGAGATCTGGAAAGAGAACGACAACAATACTTCACCTGTTACCTAATTACCAAGAATCGTCCTGAAAGATATAGCGCTGATTAGGAGGAGGGAAGGCTATGGCATCTTTCTCAACAAAGATCCTGCAACAGCTTGTATCGGGCTTTTTCGAAAAAATCATGATTAAGCACATAGAAACTTAAAGTGGCTTTTTGGTCTTGCACGCTGATCGTTACCGGGCTGGAAATGATGATCCAGGGGTTGGTGTAAATCGCATGTTCGATTTTTTGTTTTAATGGGGTGCTGCTGTCTTTTATGGTTTCGTCAAGTACCAGTGTCTTGCATAAAATTTTTGGTTGGTGCTTCTGGCCAATCTTTATTTCCGTATTGGTGAGGCGATATGGAATCAGGATCTCTTCACCGATCGTGCTTTCCATTCTTATGGCCCGATTCCCAAAGGCTACAATTTTTCCGGAATGGCCATTGACCACGATGGAATCTCCTAACTGTAGCTTATCTCCAAATTTCATGATAATCCCCGTAAAATAATTTCTCCAAAAATCGAGAAAAGCAAGAATAATCAGGCTGAGCAAAATAAGGGTCACGGGTAAACTTGCTACTAAGGCATAATAGACCAGTGAAAAAAAGAATATCGCCCATACAATAATCTCCAGCTGAACAATACTTTTACGATGTGCCTGTCCATTGTCTTTCAATAAAATAATCGGTAGGATTAATCTTTTATAAAGGCTAAAAGCAACAAATATAAGTAAGCCCAGGATAGCCAGGATAAATAACATGGAAAAAGGAATTCCTTTTATGGTCATCATTTTTTTTAATTTAAAACATTATTATCTGCCAGCCACTTTTCTACATTTGGCTTGACCATATTATTCAGCGTGTACGTATTTTTTCCAACTTCATCAAGCATCCCGGACTTTAATAATTCCACTAAAAACGGAGCGAGCTCTGAATCGGCTTCACCAAATAAGTCTGTTAGTTTTGTTCTGGTCAAATTTTTATTGATCAAAAACTGGTAAAGCAACACCTTCCAATACGCTTCGGTCACTTTGAGGGTCTCCAGTTTCGGATGTTCGGCCAGGTAGATTTTGTTTTCTGAAAAAGAGTCGATTTGTCGTAACCAGGTTTGTAGGCCGAGGCCAATGTTACCTTCACTTTCTGAATGAATTTTATTCATTAGCTGATTGAAATATTTTCCATCCAGCTTGTTATCATCACCCCGAAAAGAAAGATCAAGTCCTCCGACTCTATGTCTTTCCAGAATGATTGCCCGCATAGCTTCTTTACTGACCAAAGGCAGAACGATGGTGGTCGTGATCCATTCTTTGAGTGCTCTTTGTTTACTCAGTGCCTCCATGGCATGGAGGTTGACGTTTAAAATAAAGGTATGCTTCTGCTGGAATTTACCCAGCATTTTAATTAAAACACTCAAAGCATCTTTTTCCAGATTTCTATCCCACCAGACTTCAAGGTCATTGATAATTATTGTCGAGCCAGGAGCGATCTTAAAAAGGCATTGTTCGACATCTCCGGACTTGCCGGTGGCGCTGGCAAAAGTATGATTCAACACTTTGATCGATCCCTGCTTACCGAGCGAATCAATGTTGAATACCTTGCCTTTGAATTTGTTAGTTGCGATATATTGTGAAAAATGAGTTTTCCCGGCAGCGCTTTTCCCGGCAATCAAAATCGCCCCATTGCGACCCTGCGCAATCGCCTCATCAATCAATGACAGTTCCCGGTCTCTGCCGATATATTTATTTTGCACCGGTAAGTGTTTGCCCTGAAACAATTGCTTATAATAAAAAGGCAAATGCTCCAGCACGGATTTGGCGGGGTACATGCCATTCGTAAAATTCAGCCCTAACTCAACATTACTTTTTAAATTATATTTTGATTCAAAAACAGAGACATCAGATTCATATTTTTTCGCAGAGTAGCTGCTGTTCACCCCCTGGTATAAATCTGATAACCTGGTTTTTACCTGCTCATTAAATTTTGCGAAGCCTTTTTTCCTTTTGGATACGCTGATGTAGCGACTCCAATTGTCAGCATGCTCTACGAGGTGCCGGGTCTCTAACTCCATTTGCAGGTCGTATTCTATCGAACGAATATCCTCCTGAAATCGCAATTTTGTATTTTCAAAAAAGGTCTGATCACTTTCAAATTTTGGTAAGACTCTTTCCAAAAGTTGCGCGTTTTCTTCCTGCTCTCTGGATTCCGTTAAAGAATATTTTAATAAATTGATCCGGTTAATCTGATCGAAATAAGTACTGGATACCTGGCTTAGATAACGCTCTAAAAGACTCTGAACCGGTCCGTTTAATTTAGATTCTAAAATAAAATCGACAATCTTTGGCAAGTCTAAAGTGATGGGTAGAATACCTTCGAGTTGAAGCGCTTCAAAATCTTCCATCAAGGTCTTACTCATCAATATCGCATCATCTCTGATAATCTGTGGGATTAGTGCCGTCTCGGTGCTGAGCTCCTGGAGCAGTGTTTCTATATTTTCAAAAGCATTTTCATCCACGCTAAATTCCTCAATAGCATCAGTCGCTCCATTCGTTTTAAAAGCTTGGAAAAGCGCATGTATAGTTGTCGTGTTGGTGGTAAATTGTCTTTCTATGCGTTTGTTTACTTTTTGATCAAGCGAGTAAGAAAGTTTCCCTAAGCCTTTATTGATTAACAAGTTAGCCTGAGCCAACTCAAAATTGGTTTCTAAAGTCGTATGCAGGTATTGCTGGTTTTCTGTCCAATGACTTGGGAAAGACAGGAGGTCTGCAAAATCGTTTTTATTTTCCTTGCGAAGGAGTTGTTGTTTGATCTTTCTAAATTGTTTTCCAAAATCTGACTGTTCTGAAATTTCTGAAAGCTCATTGCAAAAATATCTCCCGGCGCTTAGTAATTCAAATTCAACCTTTTTGCCCAGGTTTTGAAAAAAGTCTAGTTGCTGTTTGACTAAAGGTAGTAATTCGGCAGTGACCGCTACTATATCTGCATTTACTTCCAGGCTGTTTTGATAGAAATCTTCTACTTCGCATAAGGAATAAATCTTCGCCAGCACTTCGTCATCTGTTTTAAGTAAATGCTCATAGGTGCTTTTTCCCAACTGGAGATAGGTACTTCGAATTGCAGGAAACAAGAAAGCCTTCTTGAGCAACTGCGCTGCCTTATTAAATTTCACCTTGGCCACTGTGCCATTTACTTGTAATTTTAAATTTGTCGGAGTTGATTGGATGAGGTCATCTATGGCATCGAGGTAAGCAATGTTTTCTTCTGAAAAAAGCGCTCCGATTACGGATAAATCTTCTTGCCGAATATATTGAAGCTTTTTGTTGAAGTGTTGTAAGAGGATGAGAAAATGTTGATAAACATCTTTATCTGATCCGGTAAAATTTTCCGATTGTTGGAGCTTGTGCAAAATTAATTGGTAGAACCCAATATATTTTTCCTGAATGGGCGCAATTGCATTGTTGATAAATCGTTGGGTAGACTGCCGGAAGCTTTCTTCAATTTTTGTAATTTCATTGTTTAAAAGTGAAGTGGCAGCAGGAGTTAATCCGGGGAGATTGTTATGAACATACGCGTCCGAAGAAATAGCAATTTGTTCAACAACATCATCGGGGACAAAATCCACATCATCAAAATGGGAAGAAGCTTTTACCAATAAGGTGGTTCCGATGGTACGCACCAAATCATTGGTCTTGGAGACAAAATCCTGTACCTTGTCCATCTTAACCTCCGGGATACCCAGCAAAATCAAATCCGTATCCGCAGAATAGGTTTTCATCAATTCATAAATCGGTTTTTTCTCCAGGGCATTTCCGACAATCTTAATTGATGCCGTGATCCTGTGGATTTCCAGCACATTACTTATTTTTTTCTCAATGATCTTTTTATTGCTATTCGCATTTTCAACCATGATGATCCTGATTTTCGCATTTCTCCAGAGATCGGAAGAGTGAAGAAATTTTGCGATATTCAACATGAGTTCCGCATTATTTCCAATCCCCCTCCACCATAAATCAATGGTGGCGTATTTGCGATAGCCAAACCGCTCATCATAATCCAGGTAGAGCACATTGTAGTCCAGGTCGATTAGCTTTTGTGTCATCTGGGCAAACCAAATCGGATCCTTGGTATTCTTGGCCCAGCCCATCAGAATGGTATTGGGTTCTATGCCGGAGAAACCAAAAGTAGAAGCAATGGATTCTATTCCTTTAAAGATATTTTTTACTTCAATCTGCCTGCCGAAGACACCATATTTTTTCAAGACTTCATCGCTAACACTTTGTTTGTGTTTTGGAAATAACACGGTCGCTTCCTGATTTTCGTGCAGGTCAAAGTTGGTTACAATTCCTCGGTTGCCGACCAGTTCTTTGCTAAACTCCAGTAGGTAGGGGCGGTGAGTGGTGCCACCGCTAAACAGCAATACATTGGGCTTCCAATTTCGCTTATGGTCCTGTTTCTCATCCATTCGCCGCAGCCCGGTCTTTACCACGGAAGACCAGACACTCTGCCAGACATCGCCCGAGCCCAGCGCTAATTCTTTCCTGGTCAACCAGAGATAAATACCGCCAATGACCAGAAAAGCAGCAACCATCGCTACCATGTCTAAGCGAAACATAACCACAAAAGTGGCAATGAAACCTACAAAGCCTATCCACCGCTTGACCTTAAAAGAGGGATTGAAATCCGTACTGGCCCAGCTCTCCAAAAAGAAAGAGAGATTAATAAAGCCATAAGCAGCCAAATAAAACATGGAACAAATTCTGGCGATGGTATCCAGTTCTCCGATCAGGACACCACCTTCAGCAATGAGGACGGTCAACAATAATGCATTACGAGGTTCATTGCTTTTACCAATTCCTTTTGCAAAAAGTTTTGGCGTGATCTTATCAACTGACATTGCCTGCAAAATTCTCGGTCCGCCTAAAATACCGCCCAAGGCGGAGGATAAGGTAGCGCCCCAAATACCAGCGAATACAGCCGGAGCGAAAAGCGCCATCTTCAACAGGATATTATTATCTGTTCTTAAAATTTCAGTATCAACGGTGAAAAAGATAAATGTACCCAGGCCAATATATACGAAAAAGCCCACTGCAATCGCCCAAAGCGTACCACTGGGAATAGATTTCTTGGGGTCTTTCAAGTCTCCGGACATGGCAATCCCTGCCGTAAATCCGGTTACCGCAGGAAAGAAAATAGCAAACACCATTTCCATAGAGACACTACCTTCCGGAGCAAACATCGGTAAGGATTGGGGTGGGGCAGGAGATGTCCCGAATACGATTGAAAAGATCGAAATGATGATTGCAGCAAGGATAAAAAACTGCGCTTTCAATGCCAGCGAAGTACTGATTATGGCGAGGATAGAAAGCACCAGCAGCGCCAAAGAACCGCCCATCCGCAAGCCACCGATCCCGGTATCCAAGCCCAGGCAGGCGTTGAAACTTTCCGCAAACCCGATCAGGTATAATGCGATACTCATGGCAGTACCTACAAACAACGTCACGCCGATCGCACCACCGATTGGCAATCCCAGGCTTCTGGACAGCACATAATAAACCCCACCTGGCCCTACTTTTTTGTCGGTCGCAATGGAGGAAATACTCAAACCCGTCGTAATGGAGATAATATGAGCGATGGTAATCACGATAATAACCCCAATGAGCCCGGAATTACCGACTACCCAACCTAATCGCATGTACATGATGACGCCGAGAATCGTCAAAAGTGAAGGCGTGAAAACCCCAGCGAAAGCACCAAATTTCTTTTGCTCCGACATCATTTCTTATTTATAAAGCTTACATCTCCGATTTGCGGCGTGGCGGCCTTTAACAGTCATGATCACCATAGGGATGGCTGTTAAAAGCTCCTACGTCGTAGCTGAAAAAAGCTATTCGCTGTAGGCGCGTACGTTTATTAACATAATACGCCAAAGTAGGAAAAAAACTTTTATTTCTACTGGATTGGTGAAATTTGATGCCGGTTGGGTGAAATAGGGGCAGCTGTGTTTTGGCTGCTTGTTGGGTGTGGCAATGGCGTCTAGCTGTTGTTTATTGGGTGCGGGGTTATTCTTTCTCTAAAATTGATTTGTACTTTTCTTCAAATTCACTTGAAGTCAATGTTTCGATTGGAGGAAACTCAATATTCTCTAAAACCCCGAAACCTTTATCATTAGTAATAATGAAGTCTGCATTTCCGGAAATAGCACAGTCTACAAATTTGTTGTCGTCTTGGTCTTTAAGTAGATTCCATTTAAAATGCGGAGAAACTTTAATAATATTTGGAAGTAATAGAAGAAAGTCTAATGTTAAATCCGTTTTTTCGATCCCATATCTAGATGAAATAATTTCTTGATATTCATTTATTATTTCTGTTGATATACACAGTTCATATTTTCCTTATACTAGATATTCGAAAATCCAATGTAACCTGAAATTAGGGGCCAGTGAAACTAAGAATACATTAGTATCCAATACTAATCTAAGCTTTTTCATTTAACCAGCTTTCAAGGTCCTCATCAGAAATATTCTTATCGTCGATAGCTTTTTGAACTCTATCTGTAAGCTTGTTTGCAAAATACTTGGATAGGATTTTTTTAATTTCAATCAAATCTTCATTTGAAGGATTGAAAGAGTATATCTTTAATAATTCTAATTGTAGTTCACTTAATTTTTGAGCACCCATTTTTGAATAGTTTGATTTAAAAGCGTTGAATGTTTAGATCAAATCCAATGACAATATAATCAATAAAGTATTTCTAAACAACCATGTAAAGCATCAATAGAAGTCATTTTATTTAAAATGCTAATAATCAATCTTATAGTTGATTGTTTAGACAACTATTTTTGTGTCTGTGGTGTTTCAATCATCATAAATATGATTAATAATTCATTATTTATATCGTCTTTCGGGTGCTTACCATCAGTCTATTGATTGGAAGGTTGAATAATTTTTTACATTCAAATACTTTCAAATATTATCTAGTTTTTCATTCTTGCACTTAACATCTCCGATATGTGGTGTGGCGGCCTTTAACAGCCATGATCAAAGTATAAAAAAAAACCTTTATTTCTCTTTTCATAGGTAAAATTATCAGACATACGATTATTTAAAGTCTATACGGCGTTGCGGACGTACAGAGGCAATGAACGTGTATACCGTGTTGTAATTTCGTGCTTTTTAGTTGCGCTGAACTAAGCCATAGGTCCAAAAATAATAGCCTCATCACCCATATTGGTAAGCTCACAACTTTTAGAAAAGCTGCTGCCATCAAGTTTGATATGAAACCGTATGCTCTCTTCCTGCGGAGAAGAAATAACGGGAAGCCACCGATAAGGTAAATCCAACTCGGTTATTTTCGGCTTCATAATGTTGAGAATAGCATACTGTCCTTTTTGGTGCTGAAAACTGGCTGGCTTTTTAACACTCAATTCGAGCGTTTTGTCATCGATTTTTTTACGCTCCAGGATTGGAACAATTCTCTGGTCAACATACTTCGCATCATCACATGCTGACCATATTTTGTCTCGGTTCATTTGCAATGCGGCTAAAAATCCGGCCATGATACTCCCCTCAAATCCACCTCCGGGGAATGTCCATGCCGATGCAAAATACAAGTTGGGAATCAGGAAGTTATTTCTTAAACGTTTAGTGCCGGATTGTTCTTTGGATTGAGCAAAGCCGTAAACCGATCCAGCAGTATTTGAGGTAA
>CBDUIU010000159.1:0-7822 GCA_965367335.1 uncultured Saprospiraceae bacterium | reverse complement strand
GATGTGGATAACGAATTGGATCGTCTTGACAAGAGTTTAAATAATTCGGATGAATATCTTAGAGGTGATTAAAAAACAAAGGTGCAGGCAATATGAAATTCAGATAACATTTTCACACCCCCATCTTCTCCCGCACGGCCAAAGCAAACCGAATTTTTCCATAACTCACTTTCTGCCCTAAAGCCTCAAAAATATCTTTCAACCCATGAGCCGGAGGCAATTGCGCCACGGCAGCATATACTTTTTGCATTTCTCCTCGCGTGACAAAGCGGGAGGGCTGTACATCATGTCCATCCAGGTACATTTTTACAAGATGACCAATAACTGTCGTCTCTGCCATTTCGCGTTCCTGGGCAATTTGACTAACGGGGAGTCCCCGTTTATACATTTGGTATGTAATCAGTTGAGTAGAACCTTTGAGTTGGGTACCCGTATTTTTCTGGCTGATCAAAAACTGCATGATCGCCGTGATAAACTTAGCACCGAAGCGATTCATTTTGGTCTCTCCTACCCCGGAGACCTGTAACATCTCTTGTCTGTTAGTAGGTCGCTCGGCGGCCATCTCTTCCAGCGTTTTGTCACTGAAAACAATATAGGGTGGAATGCCTTCTTTGCGGGCAATCTGACTCCGTAGCTGGCGCAATACTTCAAAGAGATCATCGCGCACCCGCTGGCGTTTGGTGACGGGTTTGGCTTTTTCTTTCTGTTTTTTTATACGTTCCTTAAGGTCGCGCATTTTAACCAATTGGACCTTACGTCCCTTAAAAAGCACTTCCTGGCTGGCTTCTGTCAACCGTAGCACATTATTATATTCATAGGCGATTTCAATTAGCCCCAAACTTATCATTTGCTGAATGAGTTGCTGCCAATCATAGGCACTAATATCACCACCTGCTCCGTAAGTTTTAACCTTATCGTATCCTCGCGAAAGAATTTCCTGACGACGAGATCCCCGAAGAATATCAACCAAAAGATTCATACCCACCCTTTCCTGTACCCGATAGATTGCAGAAAGTGCTTTTTGTGCCAACACAGTTCCATCAAAATATTGAGGAGGATCTTTGCAAACATCACAATTACCACAGTTTTTATTACGATCTTCTCCAAAGTAAGCCAGGAGAATTTTACGCCGGCAGATGAGTGCTTCTGCATACTGCCTCATCCGCTCCAATTTAGTCTTCTGGACTTCTGCAAAAGCTTTGTTATCACTTTGCAAGATATCCTGAAGCACCATGACATCACGAAAGCTATAAAACAACAAGGTATCCGATTTAGCTCCATCCCGCCCGGCTCGTCCAATTTCCTGATAATAACCTTCCAGGTTTTTGGGCAGGTTATAATGAATGACCCAGCGAACATTTGACTTATCGATACCCATCCCGAAGGCAACGGTCGCACAGACAATACTCAGCTTGTCATTAATAAAATCCTCCTGGACCCTCGATCTGTTTTGGGAATCCATTCCGGCGTGATAACAATCAGCATTGAAGCCTTTTGCACGCAGCTTTGAAGCCAACTCTTCGGTATTTTTTCTACTTAAACAATATATAATTCCAGACTGGCGGGGACGTACTTGCAGATATTCATAAATTTGCTCAATTCGCTTTTGACCGGGACGCACTTCGAGGCTAAGATTAGGACGATCAAACGAAGCGACGAAGATTTCCGGCTCCTCCAGGCCAAGTTTCTCAACAATGTCTTTACGGGTCAGTTTATCTGCTGTGGCTGTTAGCGCAACGACGGGTATACCGGGAAATTGCCGCTTGAGATAACTTAACTGGTGATACTCCGGCCGAAAATCGTGCCCCCAGCTGGAGATACAATGAGCCTCATCGATGGCAAAAAGATGCACATTAGCCTGTTTCAGTAATTCAGCACAACCCGGTGAAGCTAGTTTTTCCGGAGAAACATATAACAACTGTAGCCGCCCGTGGAACAACTCATCCTCTACATGACGTTGTTCGGCTGAGGAGAGGGAACTATTGAGAAAAGCTGCGGGAATACCATTAGCCCGCAAGGCCTCTACCTGATCTTTCATCAAAGAAATCAATGGAGAGACGACCACGCAAACACCTGGCATAGTGACCGCCGGAATTTGGAAGCAGATGGACTTACCTCCACCGGTAGGCATCAGTACCAGTACATCTTTTTGATCATAGATCGCTTGGATGATCTCCGCCTGCATAGGTCGGAAATGTTCGTAGCCAAAGTATTTTTTCAGGGCTTCCCTCGCCTTTTCAATCGACGCCATAAAAAGTATTTGTTTTTACCTATTGGGCAAATTTAAGCAAAATGTTTTGAAAAGGTTGGGTAATGTTGAGGAAAGGTTGACATGAAAAATGAAGTAGTTAAAATTTTTTATCACAATGGGACTTGGAAACTATAGACTCTTCTGTCGTAGACTAACACACCTAGCGGCTGTGTTAGTCAATCAACGATCATTCACAAATATTACTTATTTTGTGCAGAGATGATAGTTTCGAGAAGCATAATATTCCTGGTATTTTTTTTCCTTCAATGCACTATTTACGTCAGGGCACAACAGCCCTTTTTGCGCCATTACGATGTAGATGATGGTCTCCCCGGTTCACATGTCTACCAAATACTACAAGATAAGCATGGTTTTATTTGGATAAGCACGGATCAGGGAATAGCCAGGTTTGACGGATACGAGTTTACTCATTTTACGGTGGATGATGGTTTGCCTAGCAATGATATATGGAATATTGCCGAAGATGAAGAAGGACGGATCTGGCTAGGGACGTTCAATGAAATGGTCTATATCAAAGATGAACAGATTGGGAGCGTAGATTTACCTCCGGGAATTGAAGGGACCCCCATGATCATCCACGCCATAGATTCCCTTTGTCTACATGCGATTATCTTCAAGCAGCCCAACAAAAAATATTATCTCTGGGATAAAAAACAAAACACAGTAGAGATTGCTGAGGATCATTTTTACTATATGTCTCAAGGACCTATTGTTTTTACTCCTGATAACAGTACCTGGCCTTTTCTCAAAAGACATCAGCAACATAAAATAGGAAACGGCCCTTTTGCCTGTTATATCAAAAGCAATCTCCATTACTACAATTGGGATATTAATCAATTTATAAAATCTGTAGAATCACCCATAAATATTGAACCGATTGGGGAAGATACGGTCTATATCTTTAATTCTAGGGGAATCCATATGAAAAATTCTCTTTCTTCCCAGCTCATCCCCTACTCATTTTTTTTTCCTGGCAATGTTCAATTAAAATCAGTAATTCGATTGGATAAAACCCGTATGCTTTTGATTTCAGGAAACCAGTGCGTAGTCGTCAATAATCAATTGGAAATAGTTAATGGTTATGATTTTTTGAATGATATCAGGGTGCATTATACCAATTACGATCGTCAGGGAAATCTATGGATCAGTTCAAGTAGCGGACTTTACTTTTTGGGAAAGAACGCGAAAGCAAGTCAAACTTTTCACCATGACGCCAGCTTAAAAGGAGATGACATTACCTCACTAGCCATTTCGGAGAGGAATCAAGTCTTGATGGGTTCCAGAACGGGACGGCTTTACACCTATGATCAGCAAGCTGGATTTCAGCAACAGCTTAGCCAGACGCTCCGTACAGAAACCATTAGGAAAATGCTTTACTGGCCCGGACAATACTTATGTCTTGGTGGAGACGAGCTCATCATAATCCCTATTAGTCCAACCGGATCACTCATTAATCAACAAGCTAAATGGTACCGTTTCATTGGAAATATTAAAGCAATGTCTCTCTCACAAGATCATGCGTTATGGGCGGCCTCTTTTGATGCTATTCGGAAATTTCGCCCTCATCCTGATTTAGGATTTGAAAAAGCTAGAATCATTAATGGCCGTAGTTATGCTTTGGCCCGGGACGGGAACCAATGGTGGATCGGCCGTAAAAACGGACTTTGGTTTCATCAAAACGGCAAAACCACCCGGTTAGCAGAGCGGCATCCAATCTTTTCTTCCCCGATCAATGATTTAATCCTGGATATAAATGGATACTTATGGATTGCAACGGATGGATTTGGCTTTTATCGGTATGATGGTGAGACTCAATTAGATACGATCCAGGAATTAAATGATTTACTCGTCAAATCTATCTTTGTAGACCAACAAAACCAAGTATGGGTAGCGACCAACCAGGGAGCTAAAATGATTCGGACCGAACGCCAACAACCTTTTACCTATCAAATCAATACCATAGATAAAACCCACGGCCTGCCTTCAATTGAAGTCAATGAGGTGGCCTCAGTTGACGGCATGGTCGTTGTCGCATCAAAAAAAGGAATTACCTTGTTAGATGAACGGCAATTTACTAAAGACACCTCCATTTTAAATCTTTGGTTATACCATGTAGAAGTAAATGGAAAGATGCTTCCGAAACAAACCAGGTATGAACTGGGAGAAGGAGATCAGGATTTTAAAATCAGCTACGTCGGATTGGACTACCAGGCGGATCAACGGATCGAGTATCATTACCGGCTCCATCCTTTTGATCAAGACTGGAAAACGACCCAAAAACTAGAGTTGAGCTATCCTTATCTACCACCAGGCAACTATACTTTTGAACTAAAAGCCAGTGATCAACGTCAAGATCGTCGCTCAAAAACATTAAGTTTACAAATAACGGTAACACCTGCCTGGTATAAAACCTGGCAAGGCTGGCTGGCCATAATTCTAGGGTTTGGTCTGGCCTCCTGGGCCTATTTCCAACAAAGGGTGAATCGAACAAGGCGGGTAGCATTAGAGCAGGCAAAACTAGATAGGAAGTTGGCTTCGCTGGAGTTGAGTGCCCTCCAAGCCCAAATGAATCCTCACTTTATTTTTAATGCACTTCAGTCTATTCAGGATTTTATATTCAATAAAGACGAACGGGAAGCGAACCGTTACATTGTTAAGTTTTCCCGGTTAATGCGGCTTTTTTTAGAGTCTTCTAAAGAAAAAGAAATCATCTTGACGGATGAAATCATGCTTATCCGTTTGTATGTTGAATTGGAACATTTACGATTCACTGATAAATTTGATTATTCGATTGAGGTGGCCCCTGAAGTCAAACCGGATTCACTGGTAATCCCCAGTATGATAATCCAGCCTTTTGTCGAAAATGCCATTAACAGAGGTTTAGTAAACAGAAAAAGTAAAGGCTTTTTGAAAATTTGTTTTACTTTGAACAACCCATACCTGGAAATACAAATTGAAGATAATGGTATTGGAAGAGCGGCCGCAGAACAATTGAAACGAACAAGCCTGAAAGAACATAAATCAAGAGGTATGCAGCCGGTTAAAGAAAGAAAAAATCTTTTAAACTTAATGGAAAAAACAAATATTTCAATTGACATCATTGATTTAAAAAATGAGCAAGGGGAAGCAACGGGAACCCGCGTATTGATAGGGATGAAAGGTCATGAGGAAGTGAAGGTATATTGATTGTCAACTTATAAAATTATAGAATCTTAGGCATGTAAGATAACAATAATATTTTCACAAGAACTTTAAGGTAGTATTGTCAAACATATGGATGAATTAGGTATTTTAATCGTTGATGATGAACCCAAAATCAGGCAGAGTTTACAGCTGATGTTAGAGCGGTATTGTGAGGGCGTGAACGTATTGGGTCAGGCGAGTTCCGTAGAAGAAGCCTATGAAAAAATAAATGAATTAAAGCCCGGTTTATTATTGTTAGATATACAGATGCCGCACGGGAGTGGCTTTGACCTGCTAAGGCGCTTTGAGCAGATCGACTTCAATGTTATCTTTATTACCGGGCATAGTGAATATGCATTAAAGGCGTATAAATATCACGCGCTGGATTACCTGCTCAAACCGGTAGATATAGATGAGCTGGCCGCAACGATTGAGCATGCCCGAAAGGAAATTAATAGGAAAGAAAGTATTCAACGGTTGGAGCAAATGCTCACAGAACTTCGTCAGGAATCCACTCCACAGATTGTTATTGCTACCCAGGAAGGACGAACATTTGTGTCCCTGGAAGACTTGGTTCGTTGTGAGGCGGACGGAGCTTATACCTGGATTTACCTGGCAAATGGTCTCCGTATTTTTTCCACTAAAAACCTGGGCGAATACGAGCGAATATTGGTGGAGGAAAATACCAGAGCAAGATTTTTCTTTCATCGGGTCCATCATAAACACCTGATCAATTTGCAACATATGCAAGGCGTGCAAATGAAGACCCGTACCATTAGCATGGCGGGGGATCACCTTATCCCCATTGCTCAACGTAGATACACGGGTTTTATGAAAATTTTACGACACAAGGACCTACTTTAAACCAATATATCAGGTCAGATATTGAGCTACCTGCCCCTTTAGCTATCACTTATCTGTAAAAAACGATCACTTATTACTTATTCCAAAAAATTTAATTGGAATGGCTTAACTTGTACAAACTCTAATTAGAGTACGCTAATTCCCAGATAAATCAATCAGATAATTTCTCGATCTCTACCCAACAAATAACACAAAAACTACTTTTCTTATCTGATTGTATTCTTTTTTATTATACTATTGTTATCCCGTAAATTATGATTGTATCAGCTGATCGTTCATAGGGGATAACTATTTTTTGTCCATGTCTTTTTTCATTTTCCACTGAATATCTTTGAACACTGCTCCGAGTAGCAAGCCAAGACCGAACAGGAAAAACTCAAAATAGAAGTTTTCTGCGGGGATAAAACGTTTGGCCAGAAAGCTAAGCCCGATAACAACAAGCAAAGCCCACAAATAAGAACGATGAATATAGGATAGCAAGCGCGGGGATTTATTAGAGTTTGCGTATTTCCATCTGATCAATCCGAAAACCCAAACATACGACATCCCGCCCTACCCTTTCCCTACTCAATTGAGTGGGATTATGGGAGATTTGAAATAGATACTGTTAAATTTTGGACTACTCTACTGGTTCTGCTTGTTGATCAAGAAAATTCAATTTAAAACCAATTTGCTGGTGAGGTTGATTACCCGGCTCATCATCGTCATAATCCTCCCAATTGGTGACTTCTTTGATAAAATCTTCCATATGACGAACAAGGAAAGGAGGCTTGATCTCTTCAGGCCGGTAGATAGCGATTGTTTTAGGCGGTTGCGGCTGGCCATACCCTTCAATCACCGGAAAAGTAATCATTACAATAATTTTCCCATTAAATAACTGCTGATAAACCAATGAGCCATTATGTTTGATCAAATGGCGTTGTAGGTCCGGGTTTACTTTTTCATAGATCCCACTTTTTTCCTGACCAAGATTCAGCACTACCGCTTCCATGTTTTCTAAAGATTCCTTCAGCTCGACGGTACCTTCCAGGTCTGTTGTGGCGACCATCTCCTCCAATTGAGAGACTATTTGTTGTCGCAATCCGTTTTTCCAGGCTGCCCGATAATTTTTGGTATTATTAAGGACTTCTTGATAATGAGCTACACGGCGTTTAAGGTTGCTTAGATCTTCCATTGCTATTAATTAGTTAGTAGTATGTTTGGAGTAAGTGACTAAGGTAAGGTTTATTTGGGAAAAGGAAAAAAGGACTTGTGCTCATATTATAAAATTAAACAGGAGTATGCTTAGCAATGTCAGGAATTAAATCCTTGGGGTTAAAAATTATAGCATTTCGAGCTTTTCTATTTTATACTTTTGATGCCAAATAGTTGCAATCCGCTGGGTGGTAATATATGGATCTGGTGAGGTTTAAAGGTGAAGGTGGGGTCATGTTAAAAGTTCAATGTGTTGAGTCTGTTCTACGCTTTTTAGTTTTGTTGAAATTGGATTGGAGGTTGGAGACG